>CANGLD010000030.1 GCA_947454475.1 Oxalobacteraceae bacterium | reverse complement strand
CTGCCTAGTTCGGCAATCACTTGTCCATCGACTTTTACCCAACCTTTGGCTATCCAATCATCTGCTTCGCGACGTGAACACAGACCGAGTTCAGACATGCGTTTAGAGAGTCGTAGGGGTTCAGTCATGATAGTGATACAAAAAAATCACACGCGTAATGCATCAAGCAAATCAGATTCAAGTTGAATTTGACTGCGTGCATTACTTAGTATCTGTCCATCTAATAAAAATACGTCTTCGACACGCTCACCCAGTGTGGTGATTTTTGCAGTATGCAAATTCAGTTTGTAGCGCGCCAATACATTAGCTATCGAATAGAGCAAGCCAGTGCGGTCACCTGCTGAGATGGACAGTAAATAATACTGACCACGTTCATCTGGTTGTAAATTAATGGTGGGCGTAATTGGGAAATTACGTGATAAACGAGATAACCGCGCTTTAGTAGGTGCAGGTAAAGCAGAAGCCGTTTGGCACCATGCTTTTAAATCATGTTCAATTAAAGTAATAAGTTCACGATAGTTTTCAGCGAAGTTAGGTTCGCTGACTAAGAAAGTATCAAGTGCATAACCATCACGCGTGGTATGTACTTTCGCATCCAAGATACTGAAATTTTTTCTATCAAAATAACTGCATATACGCGCAAACAAATCTGCTTGGTCGCGTACGTAAACAGTTACTTGTAAACCTTCGCCAATGGGAGCAAGTCTCGCTCGCACTATGGGAGTATCACTACCTAAATGTTCATGCAAGACGCGTGTTTGCCATGCGATTTCCGAGGCATCATGGCGCAGGAAATAACCAATCTCTAATGTTTTCCACAGCGCTTCATGCGCAGTGGCAGATAATCCAAATAGACGTAAAGCTGCAATCGCTTCATGCTGACGATTTTTTAATTCGCGATCTGTAGTTGGGGCTTCGCCACCTAGTACACGTAAACTCATGCGATATAAATCTTCGAGTAGCTTACCTTTCCAAGCATTCCATACTTTAGGGCTAGTGCCACGTATATCTGCAACGGTTAATAAATAAAGTGCAGTGAGATGTCTTTCATCTTTGGCGATACGCACAAAGGCGCGAATCACATCGGGGTCAGATAAGTCTTGTTTTTGCGCGACCTGTGACATAGTGAGATGATGTTCTACTAAAAACACCACGAGCTCAGTATCGGTTTTTGTGAGTCCATGTTCACGACAAAAGCGTCGCGCATCAGCTCTGCCTAGTTGGGAATGATCGCCACCACGACCTTTTGCAATATCATGAAACAGTGCAGCAATATAAATTAACCATGGTTGTGCAAAGTTAGCGATGAGCTGACTGCAAAATGGATATTCATGTGCATGCTCGGGTATACAAAAGCGACGCACATTACGCACAACCATTAAGATATGTTGATCGACTGTGTAGACATGAAATAAATCATGCTGCATCTGTCCTATGATTTTGCGGAAATTCGGTAAATAGCGACCCAAGATAGACAGCTGATTCATCTGCCTTAGGGCATGGGTAACACCACCTGGCGCTTGTAGTATTTCTAAAAATAATGCGCGGTTAGCAGGGTCGCGCCTGAACTTCGCATCAATATTAAATCGAGCATGCCATATCGCACGTTGAGTGCGTGGTGTCATGCCTTTTAATTCACGCTGCTGCTGCAAGATTTTAAAAACTTCTAATATCGCTGATGGTGTTTCATCAAAAATTTTCTCATGCGCGATATCGATAACACCATTGACTTCATTAAAGCGCGCATTGACTGGTCTTGAAATGCTCGTTTGAGGAAATAGCTTTGCCTCTATGTTTTGCAGCAAAATCGAATTCAATTGCGTGACAGCTTTCGCAGCCCAGTAATAGCGCTGCATCAGCAATTCACTAGAACGACGTTCTGCACTTGTCTCGAATCCATAGGTTTCTGCAATGGCAGTTTGGACATCAAACACTAATCTATCTTCACGTCGTTCAGCATGTAAATGCAAACGTATACGTATATCTTTGAAAGCCCGTTCTTTTTCTGCTAGCTGCCTTGCTTCTGTTGTGGTGATGAGATCATTGTCTGCAAGTTCACGCCATGAGTTACCCAGGCCGGCAGCTTTTGCAACCCACAAAATAACTTGTAAATCTCTTAACCCACCAGGACTTTCTTTGCAATTCGGCTCTAGGCTATACGGTGTGTTTTCATACTTCACATGACGCTGTCGCAGTTCCAGAGTTTTATCCTGAAAGAAAGCGCGTGCATCCATAGCTTCTTGATAGCGCTGCTGGAGTGAAGTAAAGAGTGCGCGATTTCCTGTGATGCGTCGTGCTTCTAATAGACTAGTTTGCACAGTAATGTCTGCTGCAGATTCAGTCAGACATTCTTCTACTGTGCGTATGCTGTGACCAATTTCTAAACCTAAGTCCCAAAATAATTGAACGAGTTTTTCTAGTTTAGATTGCAGTTCACCATCGGCTGCTTGATCTAATAAGATCAATAAATCAATATCGGAATGCGGAAATAACTCACCACGTCCATAACCACCAACTGCAACTAAGCATGTGTTAGCTGGTAAATGAAACGCTTTCCAAGCCGCCGTCATTACTTGATCAGCGTTTTGACGCATACGCGTTAATAAACGCTCTGCTTTAGGTTGGAGACGATATTCAGCAACGATCTGCGCGCGACCGTGCTTGAGTTGCTCCCGTAATGAACGGGCTAGGGATGCCTGATCAGGCAACGCTTGCCGGGGCGCCGGCATGATGCTCCGCAATGATTGCAGGTGGAGGTGGCATACCTGCTGAAACGGTCAGCACTTCATAACCTGATTCAGTCACCAGTACAGTGTGTTCCCATTGAGCAGACAGGCTGCGATCTTTAGTTTTAATGGTCCAGCCATCACCCATTTCACGAATTTCGCGACGACCAGCATTAATCATAGGCTCGACAGTGAAAATCATACCGGCGACTAATTTTTCTAAGGTGCCTGGACGACCGTAATGCAAAACCTGAGGCTCTTCATGAAAGACCTTGCCTATGCCATGACCGCAAAATTCTCGCACTATGCTGTAGCCTGCTTTTTCAGCATATTGTTGTATGGCGTAACCGATATCACCTAGATGTGCACCAGGCTTAATTTTAGAAATGCCTATCCACATTGATTCAAAAGTAATGTCACCCAAACGCTTGGCTAATATGGAAGGTTCACCCACATAAAACATGCGACTGGTGTCACCGTGGTAGCCATTTTTGATGACGGTAATGTCAATATTGATGACATCACCATTTTTTAAAACTTTGTCGCCAGGTATGCCATGGCACACCACATCATTGACTGAAGTGCAGATCGCTTTAGGATAAGGCGTATAACCGGGAGGGCAGTAATTTAATGGTGCGGGTATGGATTGCTGCACATTCACCATGTATTCATGACAAAGGCGATCCAGCTCATCAGTAGTAACCCCTTGTTTTACATGAGGTTCTATGAAATCAAGTACTTCAGCGGCAAGTCTGCCTGCTAAGCGCATGCCTTGAATATCTTCTTCGGTCTTAATTGAAATTTGGCCCATATCGTGTTGCTCGCATCATTTTGCATGATGAATCTTAGTTCGAAGTCGAAATTATAGTCGAGGCAGTGCCTGAACGCTCTAGGAATACGGATTGGGTTTGGAGAAAAGTCGTTTATCAGTTAAAATCGTGGGTTAGCTTGATAGCAGTTCTAAAGACTGATTTTTTGCTAATTTGTAAACAGTAGTCTTAGATTCCATCTAAGCGTTTTTTGTAAATTTCGAATCTGTCCCAACAAGGGTGCTTCAGTCAGTATTATGACTTTGGTCACTGGGCGGATTCTAGACCTAACCCTGGAGAAAACATTATGTCAGTCACCATGCGTGAAATGCTGGAAGCCGGTGTGCATTTTGGCCACCAAACTCGCTTCTGGAATCCTAAGATGGCCCCTTTTATTTTCGGCCATCGCAATAAAATTCATATCGTCAATTTGGAAAAAACCCTGGGTATGTACCAGGAGGCGATGAAATACATTCGTCAATTGTCTGCAAACCGCGGCACCATTTTGATGGTGGGCACTAAGCGTCAAGCGCGTGACATCATCGCTACTGAAGCGAAACGTGCAGGCGTACCGTATGTAGATCAACGTTGGTTAGGCGGCATGCTGACCAACTTTAAAACTATTAAGACTTCTATCAAACGTTTGAAAGAAATGGAAGTTTCGATTGCTGAAGGTTCAGTAGAAAAGCTGTCGAAAAAAGAAGCGCTGATATTTAGCCGTGAACTCGACAAACTGCAAAAAGCAATCGGTGGTATCAAAGATATGGGCGGCGTTCCTGATGCAATCTTCGTGATTGACGTTGGCTTCCATAAAGGCGCAATTTCTGAAGCAGCTAAACTGGGTATTCCTGTGATTGGTGTGGTTGATACCAACCATTCTCCAGATGGCGTGAACTATGTGATCCCTGGTAATGATGACTCTTCAAAAGCGATTACCTTGTATGCACGTGGTGTTGCTGATGCCATCCTCGAAGGTCGCGCTAATTCAGTGAAAGACATCGTGGAATCAGTGAAAGCTGGTGCTGATGAATTCGTAGAAGTAAACGACGAGGCTTAATGCCTGCATAGTAGGCCAGTCTCACTAACGAAAGTGAGACGGAAAAATTGGGGCAACAGCAGTTAGCCCCTTTTTTTCGAGTACTTGAATTGAAGTGATTGTGAACATGAAGAGTATGCCGAATGGCATCTCGCAATTAGGAGAAAGAAAATGGCGGCAATTACGGCGGCAATGGTAGGTGAACTTCGCGCCAAGACAGACGCTCCGATGATGGAGTGCAAAAAGGCTTTAACAGAAGCTGATGGTGATATGGATCGTGCAGAAGAAATTCTGCGTGTAAAACTGGGTAGCAAAGCTTCTAAAGCTGCTTCTCGTATTGCAGCAGAAGGTGTCGTTGCATCGCATATCAAAGGTTCAGTTGGCGCATTAGTTGAAGTCAATTGCGAAACTGACTTCGTAACCAAAAACGATGATTTCTTGAAATTAGCAGCCGACGTTGCACGTTTGGTAGCGGAACATAATCCAGCAGATTTGGCTGCCTTAGCTGCATTGCCTTTGGATGGCAAAACTGTTGAAGAACAGCGCACAACACTCGTTGGTCGTATAGGTGAGAACATGTCTATACGTCGTTTCCAACGTTTTGAAACGGCATCTAAACTGACTTCGTATCTACACGGTACCCGTATCGGTGTGATGGTAGAGTTTGATGCAGCAGATGAGCAAGTTGGTAAGGATGTCGCTATGCACATCGCTGCGATGAAGCCAGTTGCACTCTCATCTGAGCAAGTACCTGCTGAGTTAATTGAAAAAGAGCGTTCAGTTGCACGTTTAAAAGCGGAAGAATCTGGCAAGCCAGCAGATATCGCTGAAAAAATGGTGGAAGGCTCTGTTCAAAAATTCTTGAAAGAAGTTTCACTCTTTAACCAAGTATTCGTGAAGAACGATAAGCAAACAGTGGAGCAAATGCTGAAAGCAAGTAATGCTTCTATCAAAGCTTTCACGATGTATGTTGTAGGTGAAGGCATTGAGAAGAAACAAGATGACTTTGCCGCAGAGGTGGCAGCGCAAGTAGCTGCAGCCAAACAAGGATAAGTATCAGTAATGATTAAACGGGCCGAGAGGCCCGTTTTTTTGGGCGCCCATTGTGGCAAACCCTCAGTGCAGCAGAATCAACCGTTAGAATAGCGGTGGTTATTGTGATGAAATATAAATTGAAATTGAAATCATCCTTGGAGCCAGGCCTATGACTACACCCGCTTATAAGCGCGTATTACTGAAACTCTCTGGTGAAGCCCTGATGGGTGACGATCCTTATGGTATTAACCGCGCCACCATAGAACGCATGGTGGCAGATGTATCTGATGTGGCTAAGCTGGGTGTAGAGATAGCGATAGTCATAGGCGGCGGAAATATTTTTCGTGGTGTAGCACCCGGTGCTCAGGGCATGGATAGAGCAACGGCTGACTACATGGGTATGCTAGCAACGGTAATGAATTCATTGGCTTTGGCGGATGCTATGCGTCAGGCTGGAATGGTGGCTAGGGTAATGTCTGCGATCGGTATTGAACAAGTAGTTGAGCCGTATGTTAGACCTAAGGCCTTGCAGTACATGGAAGAAGGCAAAATTGTTATCTTTGCTGCGGGTACAGGGAATCCATTTTTCACTACCGATACTGCAGCTGCACTGCGTGGTGCTGAGATAGGTGCAGAAGTCGTGTTGAAAGCTACCAAGGTGGATGGTGTGTACAGTGCTGATCCGAAAAAAGATCCTAAAGCGACACGTTATTCAGCCATCACGTTTGATGAAGCGATTGCTAAACATTTGCAAGTCATGGATGCCACCGCATTTGCTTTATGCCGTGATCAAAAGTTACCGATTAAAGTATTTTCCATCATTAAATCCGGTGCATTGCAACGCGTGGTGATGGGTGAAGACGAAGGCACATTAGTGCATGTATAAACCTAGCAGGTGAAATAAGCTCTGCTCTTGTTTACATGAAGTTTATCCGTTTTATTGTAGGAGGAAAGCAGTATGACTATTGCTGATATCAAGAAAAATACAGATCAGAAAATGCATAAGTCGATAGAGACTTTGAAATCCAATCTAGCTAAGGTGCGTACTGGTCGTGCACATGCTGGTATGTTGGATCATGTGGTGGTGGATTACTATGGCACGCCTACACCAATTAGCGGTGTAGCTAACATCACCTTGTTGGATGCTCGTACTTTAGGTGTTCAACCGTGGGAGAAAAAACTACTTAGCACCATAGAAAAAGCGATACGTGAATCGGATCTTGGCTTGAATCCTTCTGCGCAGGGCGATTTAATACGCGTTCCAACGCCAGCGTTGACAGAAGAGCGTCGTAAAGAAATGGTCAAGCTAGTTAAAGTTGAAGGTGAAGATGCCAAGATCGCGATTCGTAATGTGCGTCGTGATGCGAATGAAGGCTTGAAAAAATTATTGAAAGATAAAACAGTCTCTGAAGATGATGAGCGTCGTGCTCAAGATGAAGTACAAAAATTAACAGATAAATTCGTCGCTGAAATTGATAAGTTAGTGCAAGAAAAAGAAAAAGAAGTGATGACGGTATAGCGCTTGAATCAGCAAGACGTCTTGTTTCACAGTTAGTCTGTATTATTTTCTTAACCACTTTGCGCTCACTATGGATTTAACCAGTTCAACGCAAGAAATACCGGAAGCGCCTTTAGTACCTAGGCATATTGCCATCATCATGGATGGCAATGGTCGTTGGGCTACTTCGCGCTATCTGCCTAGAGTCACAGGGCATGTGAAAGGTGTGGAAGCAGTGCGTGGTGTGGTGCAAGCTTGTGCGGCACGTGGAGTGAAATTCCTTACGTTGTTTGCGTTTAGTTCAGAAAATTGGCGTCGACCTGCAGAAGAAGTAACCATGCTCATGCGCTTATTTGTCAGTGCATTAGAACGTGAAGTGAAACGTATGCATGCCAATAACATACGTTTAAAAGTAGTGGGTGATCTATCTCGCTTCGATAGTCATTTACAAAAAATGATAGAAGAAGCCGAAGCCCATACAGCCGCGAACACAGGTCTCACGCTGACTATTTGTGCTAATTACGGTGGTCGCTGGGATGTGATGCAAGCCACAAAAAAAATGGTGGCAGCTATGCCTGATGTAACCGACTTTACTGAAGAAGATCTTGCTCGTCATTTAGTCATGGCTTATGCACCAGAGCCTGATTTATTCATACGTACTGGCGGTGAACAGCGTATTTCAAATTTTCTGTTGTGGCAGTTAGCTTATGCAGAACTGTATTTCACCGATACCTATTGGCCTGATTTTGATGCGACATCATTAGATGCAGCAATCCTCTCTTATCAGCAGCGCGAGCGTCGCTTTGGACGTACCAGTGCGCAAGTGCAAGAAGTCAGGAAAGCTTCCTGATGCTAAAGCAAAGAATTATCACCGCCATCGTCTTGTTAGCCTTGCTAGCAGCTGTTCTACTTTCTGGTTCTAATTTAATTGTAATGGGTACGCTTGCCTTATTCTTTACGGCAGCAGTGTGGGAAAGCCTGCAGTTATTTACTATACGTCGTGCTTTGGTTTTAAGCTTATTTGCAGTGCCACTCTTATTCTGGGTGCTAACAACACAAACACCGGTTGATATTTTTAATGTTGCTGTGATTTGCGTGTTGATTTGGGCTATGCGTTTTTTTCCAGCGTTGAAATTTGGATTGCCCACAACCGATGGAGCTCGGGGAAATTTATTTACGCTCGTTTTTTTATTAACGTTGCTAGGTTGTTTTATTTCCATTTATGCGCTGTATCAGCGTTCAGTATTATTTTTAATTTCAGCCATGGCGATCGTATGGATTGCAGACATAGGCGCTTATTTTGTTGGACGCGCTATAGGTAAACGCAAGCTTGCTCCGACTATCTCACCGGGTAAGAGCTGGGAAGGCGCATTAGGTGGTTGGTTATTCGTTATGGTATTGGGCGCGACCACTGTTTTTACGCCAATATTTGTTGATAGTTTTACTGCTCAACTGCAGCGCAGTCTAGGTTGGCTGCTATGGATACTCTGCATGACAGTGATTGTTGCTGCAAGCATCGTTGGCGATTTATTTGAGTCATTATTAAAGCGACGGGCAGGGGTGAAAGATAGCAGTAAACTGTTGCCGGGGCACGGTGGTGTATTAGATCGTATTGATGCACTGATTCCGGTAATGCCGCTCGTTGTATTGATGAGTGTAGGACTATAAAAATAACACAGTCATAGTATGCAAAAACACTCACTACAATCCATCACGATATTAGGTTCTACGGGTTCAATTGGTGTTTCCACACTTGATGTCGTAGCCCGTCATCCTGATCGTTATTCTGTTTATGCATTAACTGCACATAGCAAAGTGGATGCATTAGCAGAGCAATGTGCTCGTTTTCATCCACAGGTAGCAGTCGTAGGTACAGCAGAGGCTGCCTCAGCATTAACTGCGCTATTAAAAAAAGCTGGTTTGAAAACGGCAGTAAGTTACGGTCCTGCGGCTTTATGTGATGTGTCTTCTGCAGCAGGTTGTGATGTGGTGATGGCAGCGATTGTGGGTGCAGCTGGATTGCCTTCTGCCTTAGCAGCAGCGCAAGCTGGTAAGAAAATTTTATTAGCGAATAAAGAAGCGTTGGTAATGTCAGGACAAATTTTCATGGATGCGATTCATGAAAGTGGTGCAACCTTATTGCCTATCGATAGTGAACACAACGCCATCTTTCAATGTTTGCCCTTAGATTATGCTCGTGTACCCGATAGCCATGGCATACATAAAATATTACTGACCGCTTCAGGTGGTCCTTTCTTGCGTCGTGCAGTAGAGTCGTTAGCTGATGTCACGCCTGAAGAAGCTGTGGCGCATCCGAATTGGAGTATGGGTAGAAAAATATCCGTAGATTCAGCAACGATGATGAATAAGGGTTTAGAAGTCATCGAAGCACATTGGCTGTTTGGTGCTGCAGCGGATCAAATTGAAGTAGTGATTCATCCTCAAAGCGTAATTCATTCTATGGTGTCGTACGCGGATGGCTCTGTGTTAGCGCAGCTCGGTAATCCTGATATGCGCACACCGATTGCCCATGCATTAGCTTATCCAGAACGTATTGCATCCGGTGTAGAGCCGATTGATTTAGCAAAAATCGCTGAGCTACATTTTTTGCGCCCTGATTTTCAACAATTCCCTTGTTTAAAGCTGGCGTTTGATGCATTGCGTGCAGGTGGTAGCTCTGCTGCTTTGCTAAATGCTGCCAATGAAATTGCTGTTGAAGCTTTTCTAGATAGAAAAATTGGCTTTAGAAAAATTAATGAACTCATTGCGACCGTGATGGCCAAAATACCATCAACTTCAGTGAAAGATTTAGATGCATTATTAGAACAAGATCAGCGTGCACGTGATCTTGCCAACTCCTTGATTACATCTTGAAGACTATTTAGATAATCTGCATGACTCTATTACAAACTTTATTTGCTTTCGCAGTTGTTCTAGGCGTGCTCGTGATAGTGCATGAACTAGGACATTATTTAGTTGCGCTTAGTTGCGGTGTGAAAGTCTTGCGTTTTTCTGTGGGCATGGGCCCAGTCATTTGGTCACGTCGATTTGGTAAGGATCAAACAGAGTGGGCTGTATCAGCATTGCCACTCGGTGGTTACGTGAAAATGCTCGATGCACGTGAAGAAGATGTGGGCGAGTTGTCTGCACAAGAATTACAACGCGAATTCACACAGCAATCCGTGATGAAGCGTATGGCGATTGTGTTGGCAGGCCCTGTCGCTAATTTTTTATTGGCGATTTTAATTTTCGCAGGCTTGTATTTACATGGTGTGCCTGAAATCGTTGCGCGTGTCACTGTAAAACAAAACTCCATGGCAGCAACTGCGGGTTTGAAATCCGGTGATTTAATTACCGCTGTGAACGCAACGGAATTAAAAACTTGGTCAGATTTGCGTTGGGAGTTGATGCATGCGGTGATGGATAAGCGTCCTGCACAATTAGCAATTTTGCGACCTACGCCAGCAGGCAATCAAGAAATTCTGAATCTTACTTTGTCCACTTCCGAGATCGCGACTGCAGATCTCGATGAACATTTAATGGATAAGTTGGGTTTAGATACAGCCAAGCCGAAAGCGAAATTTAGTCAAATCATCCCAGATGGACCGGCTGCAAGAGCGGGATTGCAAGCAGGCGATGAGATAGTCCACATTAACGGTGCTGTAGTTGAGAATGGTATTGAGATGGTCAACCGCTTGCAAAATTCCGCAGGTCAGACGTTGACGATGGATGGCATTCGAGCAGGGCAAGCATTCAGTGTGCAAATCACGCCTGAAGCAGAACGTGTAGGTGAACGAACGGTGGGGCGTATTCGTGCTCAGATTGATACCTCGGCTGAACTCATCACTGTGAGTGAAAACCTTCCGGTTGCAATCGCAAAAGGTGTAGGTAAAACATGGGATACCAGTGCCATGAGTTTAGCTATGCTTGGCAAGATGATAACAGGTGAGGCTTCTTTAAAAAACATTACTGGCCCCATCACTATTGCTGATTACGCAGGGCAGACTGCCCGCTCTGGTGCGATTAGTTTTTTATCCTTTATGGCTTTTATCAGCATTAGCCTTGGAGTCATGAATCTCTTGCCAATTCCAGTGCTAGATGGAGGGCATTTGTTGTATTATTCGCTAGAACTTTTGACGGGTCGACCAGTGTCGCAACGGGTGAGTGAAATTGCTCAGCGTGCTGGAGTGGGCATACTGATGGTCTTGATGGTGGTGGCAATTTTTAATGACATCGCTAGATTAGTTTCTTGACTGTTTTGTTTTCGCTAACATGGCCTAGCTAATCAATCTTGTAGTGCTTAACACTCTTTAGCTGATGAAATTTGAATCCAAGCGCAACGCGTCGCCGTTTTTCTCCCGCCGATTAATCGCTATTGCTGCCTTTGCTTTTTGTACAGGACAAGCACTTGCCGTCAATCCATTTACGATCAAAGATATACGCGTAGAAGGTATACAGCGTACTGAGGCCGGTACCGTATTTGGTTATTTGCCTGTTCGTGTAGGCGATACCTTTAATGACGACAAAGCGGCTGCATCGATCAAAGCGTTATACGCTACAGGTTTTTTCAAAGATGTCCGGATAGAGATTGATGGCGATGTCTTAGTCGTCATGGTGGAAGAACGACCAGCTATCGCTGCAGTAGAATTCACCGGTACGAAAGAATTTGATAAAGCACAGTTAACTAAATCGTTGAAAGAAATCGGTTTGGGTGAGTCGCGGATTCTGGACAAAGCCTTAGTCGATCGTGCTGAACAAGAATTAAAGCGTCAATATTTGGCGCGCGGTTTATATGGTGTACAAGTTACTACTACCATCACACCAATAGAACGTAATCGTGTCAATGTTACCTTTGCTGTGGATGAAGGTGATATCGCTAAGATCAAACAAATTAATATCATCGGCAATAAAGTTTTCCCTGAAGGTGACTTGCTCGATCAGTTGAAGTTATCAACTTCAGGTTGGTTTACTTGGTATAGCAAAGCAGATCAATATTCCAAGCAAAAACTGGCTGGCGACATAGAAGCACTACGTTCATTTTATTTGAACCGTGGCTATCTCGAAATGCAGATTGAGTCCACGCAAGTATCTATTACCCCTGATAAAAAAGATATTTTCATCACGATTAATATCAGTGAAGGTCAGAAATTCACGATCGCTGATATCAAACTCGAAGGTGAAATGCTAGGTCGTGAAGCGGAACTGGCAAATCTCGTGCAGTTGAAAAAAGGCGATGCCTACTCTGGCGAGAAAATGACCCAGAGCACCAAGAAAATTTCTGAGCGCATGGGTGTATTTGGTTATGCCTTTGCGAATGTAAACGCTGCACCAGAAATTAATCGTGAAAAAAGCCAAGTGAGCTTCACCATCTTTGTTGATCCAGGTAAGCGTGTATATGTTCGTCGTATCAACGTAGGCGGTAATGATCGTACTAAGGATGAAGTCATACGTCGTGAATTTAGACAATTTGAAAGTTCATGGTATGACGGCGATAAAATTAAACTCTCGAAAGATCGTTTAGGTCGTCTCGGCTTCTTTACTGATTCAACAATTGATACTGTCGATGTACCTGGTACCAATGATCAAGTTGATTTAAATGTAGGCGTCACTGAAAAACCAACCGGTAACATTATGTTGGGTGCGGGTTTCTCAAGTAGTGAGAGATTAACGCTAACGGGTTCTGTGAATCAGGCCAATGCATTTGGTACTGGTAATAACATTGGTATTAGTGTGAACACGAGTAAAGTGTTTCGTACCATTGCGATTTCGCACACCAATCCTTATTTCACAGATGATGGTGTAAGTCGTACATATGAAGTGTTCTTACGTACTGCGCGTCCTCCTTATTATTTGCTGAACACCACAGACTATAAAATTGAAACCAAAGGCGCGAATGTCAACTTTGGTGTGCCTGTTTCAGAATATGACCGTATCTTCTTTGGTGCAGGTATAGAAGACACAACCGTTGACACCACATCAACAAGCCCGAATCGTTATATTGATTACGTTAACTCTTTTGGTACAGCCGGTGGTATTGGAACTGCACACACTACGTCATTCCCACTGACAGTTGCGTGGCAACGTGATCGCCGTGATAGTGCCTTGATTCCTACTGAGGGTCGTTTTCAGCGCGCTAACTTCGAAGTCTCACCAGCAGGAACGGTGAAGTATTACCGTTCTGGTTATCAAGATCAGTACTTCTGGCCAGTGACGAAATCTATTACGCTGGCATTGAATGGTGAAGTCAATTACGGCGCTGGTATTGGTAATGACTATCCTATCTTTAAAAATTACTATGCAGGTGGTATAGGTTCTGTGCGTGGTTATTACGCGGGTTCACTCTCTACAACGTCAAGTCAAACAAATGCATCGGGCTTATTCTTACCAATTGGTGGTCAAGCCCGTATCTTGATGAATGCAGAGTTGCAAATGCCTTTCCCTGGCACGGGTGTGGATCGTAGTCTAAGATGGTTTACCTTCTTCGATGCTGGTCAGGTATTCAATCCGCAAGACGGTGACAGAATTAGTTTCCAAGACTTGCGCTACAGTGCAGGTTTAGGCATTAGCTGGATTTCACCGGTTGGTCCGCTCAAGTTGTCATTGGCGCGCCCTATGAATCCTGCAAGCTTTGATAGAACACAGGCCTTCCAATTTCAGTTGGGTACGGGCTTTTAATCGACAAATGGCATAATCATTATTTACGTTGCGGAGATTGAATTGAATTCTGTAATCAAAAAAGCAATTAGCATGAGCCTGACAGCTGCTTTATCACTGGGCTTTATGTCTTCTGCCTTAGCGCAGGAAACCAAGATAGGTTTTGTGAGCACTGAGCGCATTTTCCGTGAAGCTGCGCCTTCCAAAGCTGCAACCGCTAAGCTGGAACAAGAATTTTCAAAACGCGAAAAAGAATTGCAGGAAGCTGCAGCACGTTTGAAAGCATCAGCTGAACGTTTAGACAAAGAAGCACCAGTTTTGTCTGATTCAGATCGCAATAAACGTCAACGTGAATTAGCTGAAATGGATAAAGATTTTCAGCGTAAGCAACGTGAATTCCGTGAAGACTTAAATCAACGCCGTAATGAAGAATTAGCTGTTGTATTAGAGCGCGCAAATAAAGTGATTAAGCAAATCGCTGAAGCTGAAAAATATGACATTATTTTTCAAGAAGCCGTCTATGCAAGTCCTCGCATTGATATCACTGAAAAAGTGATTAAGGCACTCAATAAATAAGCCGGAGTTAGCCGCCATGAGCACTCGACTCGGACAATTAGTCGAAAGCTTGGGCGGACAGTTGATAGGCAGTCCGGATATCCTCGTCACTGGTATGGCTCCGCTGGAAACAGCGGGCCCTCAGCACATCACCTTTCTGTCCAATGCAAAGTTGCGCGCACAAGCCGGTCTATCTGCGGCGGGTGCGCTCATACTTTCAGAGGCTGATCACGCTTTGGTATCTGCTACTTATCAGGGCGCTTGTATCGTCACTGCGAATCCCTATGTGTATTTCGCGAAAGCTGCGCAGTATTTTGTAAAGCGCAATGCTCCTGCACGCATAGCTGGAGTGCATGCAACTGCCATCGTTCATCCAACCGCACGCATTGCTGCCACCGCTGTGATTGCAGCGCATGTGATCATCGAAGCAGATGCAGATATAGGTGAGCATTGCGACATAGGAGCTGGCTCTTTTATAGGTCGTGGTGCTCGACTAGGAGCTGGAACGTTATTTCATCCCCATGTCACTTTTCTTGCAGACTGCCACATCGGTGAACGAGGTGTGATTCAATCAGGAGCCGTAATTGGTAGTGATGGCTTTGGTTTTGCGAATGAACAGGGTGCATGGATAAGAATTCCGCAAACGGGTGGAGTGCGTATAGGGCACGATGTAGATATTGGAGCGAACACCACCATAGATCGCGGCGCATTAGACCACACCGTGATTGAAGATGGCGTTAAGTTAGACAATCAAATACAAATCGCTCATAACTGCGTGATAGGTGCGCATACAGCAATGGCTGGTTGTGTTGGTGTGGCGGGTAGTGCCAAGATAGGAAAATATTGCACCTTTGGTGGTGCTGCCATGGTGTTAGGGCATTTAAGTATTGCTGATCATGTGCATGTTTCTTCTGGTAGTTTAGTATCGCGTTCTATACATGAAGCTGGGCAGTACACAGGTTTTTATCCGCTTGCAAAAAATGCAGACTGGGAAAAATCAGCAGCTATCGTGAGAAATTTAGAAGATATGCGTCATCGCTTACGCGAACTAGAAAAAAAAATTAAACCATAATTACAATTAAAAAAACAATCGTCCTCCTAGAAAGCTAGTGAAAATCAAAATGAAAAGCCTAGACATTAATCAGATCAAAGAATACCTACCGCATCGCTATCCATTGCTGTTAGTTGATCGCGTATTAGATTGGGAATCTGGAAAAACAATTCAAGCAATTAAAAATGTGACGATTAATGAAGAATTTTTTAATGGTCATTTCCCAAATAAGCCCGTCATGCCTGGTGTGCTGATGATAGAAGCTTTAGCGCAGACATCAGCTTTATTAGCATTTCTGACTATGGGACAAAAGCCGGATGAAAACGCAGTGGTTTATTTTTTAGGTATAGACAATGCGCGCTTTAAACGTCCTGTTGTGCCTGGCGATCAATTGATGATGCAAGTTGAAATACAGCGTCATTCGCGTGGCATTTGGAAATTTAAAGCGCAAGCAAGTGTGGATGGCCAACTCGCAGTTGAAGGTGAGTTGATGTGTACTATGCGTAGCATTGCTGATTCCACGCCAGCGGAGTAAGGATAGCAATGGCGAAGATACATCCAACCGCTCTGGTTGATCCTAAAGCCACACTCGATGCGAGTGTGGAAATTGGTGCTTATAGCATTATCGGACCACAGGTATCGATAGCTGCTGGCACACGTGTTGGTCCACATGTTGTCATAGAAGGCCACACCACTATAGGTAAAGACAATACCTTCTTTCAATTCTCATCTATTGGCGCTGCACCTCAAGATAAAAAATATCAAGGTGAAGAGACACGTTTAGAGATAGGCGATCGCAATACCATACGTGAGTTTTGTACGTTTAATCGTGGTACCACACAAGATGTGGGTGTAACCCGTTTAGGTAACGATAACTGGATCATGGCTTATGTGCATCTTGCCCATGACTGTCAGATAGGTAATCACACAATCTTCGCTAACAATGCGCAACTAGCAGGACATGTGCATGTAGAAGATTGGGTCATACTCGGCGGCTTTGCGAATGTACATCAGTTTTGCAAAATTGGCGCACATGCGATGGTCGGAATGAGCACAAGTTTGACGCAAGACGTACCACCGTTTGTAATTTTGTCGGGTAATCCTGCTGCGGCGCATGGCATTAATAGTGAAGGTTTAAAGCGTAGAGGCTTTTCTAGTGAAGAGAT
This sequence comes from Oxalobacteraceae bacterium, assembly GCA_947454475.1. Classification (GTDB taxonomy): domain Bacteria; phylum Pseudomonadota; class Gammaproteobacteria; order Burkholderiales; family Burkholderiaceae_D; genus Pernthalerella. Next base: position 1,555 of record CANGLD010000030.1, on the reverse strand, counting down.
AGCAGCTATTCGTCGTTCTTATAAATTGATTTATAAATCAGGCCTAACACTCGACGAAGCAAAAACAGCGTTGCGTAAAGAAGAGCAAGACTCTCCGACAAACACTACGCACGTAAAACAAATGCGTGAATTTCTTGAGCACACCACCCGTGGCATTGTCCGCTAATAACACTGTCGCCATGGTGGCGGGTGAGCCATCGGGCGATATGCTAGCTGCACGTATGCTGTCAGGCTTACGCACCATGCTGCCCGACGCGCATTTCCATGGCATTGGCGGTTCAAATATGGCTGAGCATGCATTTGTTGCTGACTATCCTATGGAAAAGTTAGCAGTGCGAGGCTTGTTTGAGGTGTTGTCACACTATCGTGAAATCAAAGGCATACAAGATGCACTGCGCGAGCAATTACTAGTCGAGCGTCCAGGTGTGTTTGTGGGAGTGGATGCGCCTGACTTTAATCTTGATGTGGAAATCGCATTGAAAGAAGCAGGTATACCTACTGCGCATTTCATTAGTCCTTCTATTTGGGCATGGCGACGCAATCGTATTAAAAAAATTGCCCGCGCTGTATCGCACATGTTGGTGATTTTTCCCTTTGAAGAAGAACTCTATAAAAAAGCAGGTATACCTGTGACCTATGTAGGGCATCCATTAGCAGAACTGATTCCTATGGACGCAGACCAGGATGCTGCACGTGATGCACTTGGTTTTGAACAGAATGCGCGTTTGATTACTCTCATGCCTGGCAGTCGTTTATCTGAAATTAAATATAACGCTGAGGCATTTGTCGGTGCTGCTGAAATGTTACGTAGGCGTGATAAGCACATACGTTTTATCGTACCAATGGCAGGACCTACGCAACGCGCTTATTTTGAAAAAATTATAGGTGAAGAACGCATTAAAAAATGTGATCTCACTATTACTGAAGGTAACTCACACACAGCCTTAGCGGCTAGTGATGCTGTTTTAGTCGCCAGTGGAACTGCCACCTTAGAAGTTGCGCTGTTTAAAAAGCCTATGGTGATTTCTTATCGCATGCATCCTGCGAGTTGGCAGATTTTACGATTGATGGCGTATCAACCTTGGGTAGGTTTACCGAATATTATGGCGCGTGAATTTTTAGTGCCAGAATTACTGCAAGGCCGTGCAACGCCACATACTTTAGCCAGTGCTTTATGGGTGCAATTATCAAGTGATCAAAACCGTCAACGCTTGCGTAGACGGTTTATCGATTTGCATCACGACTTAATGCGCAATACCGCTTCTGAGAGTGCACACGTTGTGATGCAACTCTTAAATCCCAGTCGTTAAGCGTTATTCACTAAGTGCTCTCATGATACAAACTGAGCTCGCAGCTTCTTTGTTTGACTATAAAGATGACATTATCTGTGGTGTCGATGAAGCGGGTCGCGGTCCACTCGCGGGACCTGTATTTGCCGCAGCTGTGATACTCAATCCTGAAAAACCGATTGCAGGTTTACGTGATTCAAAAAAACTCACTGCAGCTAAGCGCGAGGCACTTGCTGAGCAGATTAAGCGTGATGCAATCGCTTGGT
>CANGLD010000029.1 GCA_947454475.1 Oxalobacteraceae bacterium | reverse complement strand
CCTTTTCCTGGACTAGCTGCAATCGATAAGCTGCCGCCTAGTTGACATGCTGCTTCGTGCATACGTGCTATGCCATGCGAACTCAATTGATGAATTTTGCTAGTTTTCATTCCTATGCCGTTATCAATGATTTCTAAACGCAGTGTGTTATCCCGTAAGTACACAAACATTAAAACGTTAGTTGCTTTAGCGTGATAGCGAATATTGTTTAATGCCTCGCTGGTGATGTGCAATAACGCTGAGAGATAAGTTGCTGAAAGTGTGCAATGCGTAATATTGCTGACTAACTCAGTATGTAATCCTACTTCGGTTTCAAAACTATGTAATTGCGATTGCAAAGTAGTGATCAGCTCTGTAGGTGGGGCAAGTCTGTCTTTTAAGTTGTAATGAGTAAGTGCTGAGGTGACGCTTTGCGCCATCACCTCTCTATCAGGTGAGATAAGAGCCAGCGATGGGTTTAATTTAGGTTTGTCTATGAATAATGATTTAGGCATATAAGTTCCTAACTAAAAACGATGCAATCTTTCTTCGAATGAAATTTCATCTCAACGCTATGGTTGAAAGAATAATCTCTTTGCTAGAAAAATAATGCCTAGAACTAAGTTTCTTTTCATTATTAAATTGATCTTTCGCAAGATAGTGATTTAAATTAATTCTGTATGGAAATTTAAGCTGTTGTACACTCGCATAGAGACTGCAATGAGTGTGAAAATTCCCACGAGTTAACTGCATGCTCAGAGTCAAATATTTAGCAATAGTTCCCAATTGACATTGCGATTATGCAACTGCATGACAGTCTGGCAATGTCAAAAACACAGGCTAGGTATTGTTAAGACGGATGAGGGAATCTAAGTACAACGAATTAAGAAGTAAGAAAGAAGAGTATGGAGTACTGGATAGTTGGATTAGAACTTGGTGTTGCGCTCATCATAGGATGTGCGATTTATTTCACGCTGCGTAAATAAAAACGCTGGGCAAATGAAAACGCCGCCCGTAGGCGGCGTTAATCAAAGCTGTTAATGCTTAACCAGCTTTTTTAGCGGCTTGCACCATGCATTTCGACAGTTTGTCGAAATGGGTTAAAGCAGCTTTAGATAATTCTAATTGTTTACGACGTGCGTCTTCGGTTTCAGCTAATAAGATCCAACCTTTTTCGCGCATGGATTTTAAACGGCCATGCAACATTGCAGGTGATCCGAGTTCGCGTTTACCCATCAAATCTTTGACGGATAAGCGTTCTTGCTTCAGTCGTGCATGCGCAATAATCTCAAGAATTCTTTCTTCCAGAGGTTCGAGCGCAGGCAATGAAGGCAAACCACGAACAGCTTCGGCTAGTTGAAGGAAACGCAAATAGATATCAGCAGGGCGAGGGCGTTTGGTCACGGCTTATGATTCCTGTTTTAATTAACAAATTTGGTGTTACTTTCTTGTAGGCAAGGAGAATACATCAAACATGCTGAATTTGTATATCGTTTCTCAATTTTTTTATCAATTTTGTATGTCTGTTAATTATTATGACGTCGACTTTTAAACGTACAAAGATAAGGTTATTTAATGCCTAAACTTTTAGCGCGATGGGCTTTTTACTTCAACCGTCTGGATCAAACCCGCGCAATTACTTTACTTTTGGTTTTGCATGTTTGCTTGTGGACGCTAACTCAAGCATTGGCTACAGCGAATCTGGATCGCTATGGCGACATGTTAGAAAACTATGCATGGGGTCAAGTGTTGGAATGGGGCAGTTTTAAACATCCTCCTTTATTTGCTTGGGTCACGGGTCTGTGGTTTAGGCTGACACCTTTGTCAGATATTTCTTATCACTGCATGGCCTACTTAAATGTGGCGGTGGGTTTGATAGGGGTGGGTTTATTAGCGCGTGCTATGCGTTTATCTGCATTGGCTTTGCCAGCAATAGTATTGTTGTGTTGTGCTTTTCCTTACAGCACGCTAGCAGCGAAATTTAATGCCAATGCAGTCTTACTATCTATCTGGCCTTGGGTTACGTTGGCTTGGTGGCAGAGTCTTCATCAAGTAAATCGTAATGCCGTAGTAATGTGGTCGATTAGTTTTGGCGTACTCGCTGCACTCGCTATGCTGGGTAAGTATTACAGCGGCGTCTTATTGTTATCGCTCTTTATAGTGAGTTGGAGCTTACCTGCCGGACGAGCTTGGTTATTTTCTTGGCGTTCTTGGCTGACTTTAGGCATCTTTCTACTTTGCTTATTGCCTCATCTACTCTGGTTGCAAGCACATGATTTCATTAGTTTGCGCTACGTCGCCGAACAAGGTGAAGGCGCGGTGGCTTGGTCACAGATAGGTCGATTCTTTTTAGCGCCGCTCTTGTATTGGGGCTTGCCTTGGTTGCTGTGCTGTGTGATTTTTTCAGAGTCTGCATCGCGTTGGAATACATTAGGCAGCAGATTGCTATTGAGTTGGAAACCACGCAGTTGGCATGACAGCTTGTTTTGGTTAGCGATGCTGCCATGGTTAATCACTTTGTTATTTGGCATAGCTGGCATGGTGGAGTTATCACTGCCGTGGGCAATTCCGATTGGTTTTGCTTATCCTTTGCTGTGGTTAAGAAACCTATGTGGTGATGAACATGATGTGCTCCCAGCAGAAAAACTAGCAATACACACAGCCAGCCTCTTAAGAGTTTTCCTCATTATTTTAATGTTCTTGCCACTACTCGGTGCTGTGCAAGGATGGCGTGAAGCGCAACGCGGTAGTGATAATTATTATTTGCCGCGACGCGAGGCTGCACAAGAAATTCTACAAATCTGGCAATCACGTTATCCCAACACGCCAGCGCAGTGGGTGGGCGGTGCGTGGGGTGAGAATGCATTAATGGCGTTTTATGGTGATGTGCGTCTGCGGATTTTGCCGGGTGTGCCTGATCAATTCCCTGCCACACTTAGTCCACTGGCAGACTGGCAAAATCGTCCTGGAATACTCTTATGTCCACCTGCACCTTTGGATCCAGCAGCACAAACGACTTGCGATGGAGAGATGCAAAACTGGCTAGCGCAACAAGGACAAACTGAGCCGCCGATTAGTATTCTCTTAGAGCGCACGGGCTGGCGTTTTCCCTTGCACCGCGCTTATGCGTATCATGCCTATATTTACTGGCCTAAAGGTCTGGCGACACACTGAAATCGCAGTGCGTTTATAGCTGACAGTGTGATGTGCGCTTTAGATTGCGCTTCATTTTATTTTTTACAGTGTTTTGTACTGAGTTATGGATAAAAACCCTACCCTAGAGTCTGATCTCAACATCGTTGACACCGAGCCTGCTTTTATTTTGCAAGCACGTGCAAAAGAACGTTCTGCACAACCCTTAGTGAGTTGTTTGCTGCCCGCCTTTAATGAAGAGGGCAACATACTCCCTATGCTACACACCTTGCATAAATTGTTTACCGAGCAGGGTTTGCGTCATGAATTAATTGTGATTGATGATGGTAGTCGTGATGCAACGGTAGAAAAAGTATTAAGCGAAATTAATCAGCTGCCGGTCACACTCTTACAACTATCACGCAACTTTGGTAAAGAGATTGCCTTATCAGCAGGCATCGATCAGGCCAATGGTGATGTCGCTGTGTTGATTGATTGTGATTTTCAACATCCACCTGATTTAATTCCTTCTTTCCTCGCGCAATGGCGACGTGGTTATGACATGGTCTTTGCTATACGTTCAGACAGACACGATGAATCCTTCACTAAACGTGCTGTCACCCATGTTTTTTACACCTTACTGAATTTTGGTGAGCGCAATAAAATCCCTGAGAACACACAAGATTTTCGTGTGTTAGATCGTTGCATGCTAGATGCTTTGAAAGCTATGCCCGAGCGGAATCGCTTCATGAAAGGTTTGTACAACTGGGTGGGCTTTACTAGAATTGGTATTAAAGTGCGTACCGATCCTAGACGACATGGCAGCAGTAGTTTTAATTTCTTCAGTTTGCTTAAATTAGGCGCAACAGGCCTCACCGCTTTTTCTAATGTGCCTTTACGTTTATGGACTGTTGTTGGGGGTAGCGTTTCCGTAGCATCGATCGCTTATGCAATCTACATTGTGATCGACACACTCTTGTTTGGTAATGATCAAAGTGGTTGGCCTACTCTGGTGGTGGCGATTGCTTTTCTGGGTGGGATACAGCTAATGTCGATAGGTATCTTAGGTGAATACATAGGGCGCATTTTTACAGAAGTGAAACAACGTCCTGCTTACTTCATTAGCCGTATTACTAAGAGTACAGAACAACCACAGCAGGAAGCTAAAAAATAATGAAGCAGTTGTTTTGGTTTGGTGTGGTGGGTGTAACTGCGATGTTGGTACATCTAGGCACTGTTTCTTTATTATTTGTACCTTGGGGCTTACATCCCTTGGCAGCGAATGTGTTGGGGTTTTTAATCGCGTTTCAAGTCAGTCATGCAGGACATAGAGCGTTCACATTTAACGAATCAACAGCAAGTGCAAGTCATACACGTCTACGATTCTTTGCGGTTGCAGTCGGCAGTTTTTTAGTCAACGAAGCAATGTACGCTGGCCTCTTGCGCTTCACTACCTTGGATTATCGAATCGCATTAGCGATAGTTCTTGTTGTGGTGGCAGCTCTCACTTTTTTCTTAGCGCGTAATTGGGCCTTTGCAGCGCAGGACGCAACATGACAACCCCAATCCGCAAACTCGTTTTATGTGCTGATGATTTTGGTCAGTCTGAACAAATCAGTCTGGGCATCATTGAACTCATCACCTCACGCCGTTTAACAGCAACTTCTGTCATGTCAGAAGCACCTTATTGGCCTTTAGGTGCAGCGCAATTAAGTAAAGTACATAAGCTAGCTGACATAGGTTTGCACATTAATCTCACGCATGCATTCAAAGGCTACGATGCGAAGCAACCATTAGCATATTGGTTGTTATTGTCACAGCTAAAGCTACTCAGTCGTAAAAGCTTAATGCGACAAATTTGTCATCAAATTGATCTCTTCACTAAGCATTTAGGACGACTGCCAGATTTCATCGATGGACATCAACACTTGCATGCCTTCCCCGTAATTCGTGATGCCTTAACCGATGCCATTGCAGCACGCTGGCCACAAGGTGGTGCGCTTCCTTGGGTGCGCGCACCCGAGCAATTAATTGATAACGGCGATGTCTCTTTGAAAGCTGCTGTATTGCGCTTTGCATGTCGTGGATTTTCTGAACATCTGCACACTAAAGGTTTGCACAGTACAGCGCATTTTGGTGGCTTGTACTCCTTAAGCACCTCTGGAAATTTTTCAGCCTTACTCAAACACTGGTTGCATACTGCGCCGCATGGCACGGTCATCATGTGTCATCCAGGTCGTGAAACTTCCGATCATGATGACCCCATCGATGCGATTCGTCCTTTGGAATACGACTATCTTGCTAGTCCAGAATTTGCAGAAGAATGCAGGTTGGCAGGAGTAGAGCTCGCGCGTTACTCACAAATCGCAGCAGAATAATTTATAAACTTGCAAATTCTTTAAGTCTTTACGGCGCATCACAGCAAAATTATCACAGCATAAGCTTGCCATTGCTGACTTCAAACTTTCTCAGCACTTACTCGTATAATTCGGTATCCGAACGAGCTAAGTAAATCATCATGAAAAAAATTATTTTTGCTGCCATGTTGGCAAGTATTAGCGCAATTGCGTTTGCAGAAGTCACCCTTTTTGGTGGTCAGCCACAAATGGTGTATGAATTTGAACATGAGCGTGCCGCTAACCAAGGTGGTCATTCAAATAGCATGACGCTTTACCCTGGCATACGATGGAAAGAAGGTTGGATTAATCAAGCTGAACTTATGCTCACGCATGAACATGAAACGCAACACACAAATGGTGATACAGAACGTACAAATAATCAGACGTTCGCAGTGCGTGTAAAAAAGAATGTGCACTTCACAGAAAACTTCGGTGGATTTTTTCGTACGCTCGTTGGTCATAAATTCAAAACGGAAGGTGCTTACAATTATGGCTATGTAGAGCCTGCACTAACGTATGAAATGGAACCTGTTTCTTTATATACCGGCTATCGTTTTGTTCGTGCTTTTGAGGGTGGTCGAGCTAATGATTACAACCTGTGGCGTATTGGACCAGGTTGGGATATCAATGAACACCATGAAGTGGAACTTCGCTATGCCCGCGCTTGGGATGTAGTGACCCATGAAAAACGTAGTGAATCCGTAGAAATTGAATATACCTATCACTACTAATCCTTAGCTAGCCATGCAACTCGTAACACGACTACTTATAAGGTTGCTGGCTGTTGGCACAGTTATGATGGTCATCGCATTAGTTGTGACCATACTCTCTGCACGGAATGATATTGATCATGAAGCAGCTGCTAGTGAGAAGGTGGGGGAATTACTCAGCATATTGGCTGATTTTCAAACTGAAGCCGCTTTATCTGAGCAAGTGTTAAAAATTGATGCACTCAATCAAAGCGAAACACTACGTCACTTTCATATTGCATTGTTGGATGCTTCTGGTAAGCGACTCACGCAAAGTCCTAAACAAACTGATACATCCACACCGGATTGGATAAAAAATCTTTTAGTGCGTGACGCCAAACTGGCTACCACATCACTTCCCATCATTCGAAGTAATGGTGATCGCATCACAGTCATGTTGGAACCCAATCCTTATTCAGAAAGCACAGAAGCGATAAGTAGTGCATTGCTGTTCTTGGGATTATTCGCTGCTTTAGGTATGGCGTTAATTGTGGCGATTTGGGTTAGCGTTAAGCTTGCATTCAAACCACTGGTCGATATTCTTGCTGGTATCACGCGTATAGAATCGGGCGACTACAAACTACAAATAGCTTCTTCCTCTACAAGAGAGTTGAATCAAATTGCACAAGCCTTGAATCATCTTGCTGCAGTCTTAACAGAACAAATTGCTAAGCAGCGCGAATTACTACACAGACTGCAAGATGTGCAAGAAGAAGAACGACGCAAACTTGCGCATGAATTACATGATGAATTCGGACAGTTGCTCACAGCATTACAAGTCGATGCATCTTACGTACTCAAACAATCGGCAAATCAACCAGAATTACTAGCCTGCGCGCAAGCTATGTATGACAACAGTAGTAGCATATTGTCGCAATTGAGAAATCTGCTCGCGCAATTACGTCCCTATGGATTGCAAGGCGATGAAGAACATGACATCGCCTTAGAACAAGCATTACGTGATTTAGTGCGACAACGTCAGTCGCGTGGTGATACAGCTCTGACTTGTCATCTGAATGTCAATCTCGGATCTGCAGTTGTGCCTCAACGCTTAGCAGTGGCGGTGTATAGAATTGCGCAAGAAGCACTCACTAATGTCATGCGTCATGCAAATGCCAAGCAAGTTGACATACAAGTGAGTGTAGATGCAGATAGTCAGCAACTCTGTTTGCGAGTGGCAGATGATGGTGTGGGCTTGCAAGAACAATCGGCAGTAGATTTGCAACCTAATACATCGCGCGGTTTGGGTTTGGTGGGTATGCGTGAAAGAATATTGGCCAATCAAGGTAGTTTGCAATTTATCACCACCCAACCACATGGTTTAATCGTCGAAGCGATTTTTCCATTAGCCTTAGCAGAAGCGGAGGCTAAGCATGACTAAGTCGTCTATCAAAGTCTTGCTCGTCGATGATCATGCTGTAGTGCGTGCAGGTTATAAACGTTATTTAGAATTAGATACGCAGATTGAAGTTATAGGTGAAGCTGAGAATGGTGAGCAGGCTTACGCTTTATTATCTACTCTCACTACAGATGTGATCGTGATGGATCTCTCCATGCCAGGGCGTGGTGGATTAGAAAGCATACGACACATATTGCAGCGTTATCCAGAACAACGCATTTTAGTTTTTTCTATGCATGAAAATGCAGCGCTAGCAGCACAAGCTTTACGTGCAGGTGCAAAAGGCTATCTGACTAAAAGTGTGTCGCCAGATTTGATTGTGGATGCGATTCATCAAATCATGCAAGGTGGTCAACCTATTTCAGCAGATCTGGCAGAAGCATTGAAACAAAGCGAATTGGAAAGCGCACCACATTTGCAATTGGCGCCTCGTGAATTTGAAATATTTCGCTTACTTGCAAATGGGCAGAGTGTGGATGAAATCGGGCAGCGTTTACATATAGGTGTGAAGACGGTCTCTAACTATCAAACGACTATTCGTCAAAAACTAGGTGTGACTACAGCGATAGAGTTACATCAGTACGCAAGACAACATGGTCTAGCATAAAAAAACCGGTAAGCAGCTTTCAGACTGCATACCGGTTAAGAGTAAATCGGGAGACCCCCGAACATGAGAAATTTTAATAGCGATAACGCAATCCCACCATGAAGGAACGTGGAGCGCCAGGTGCTACGAAGCGGTTGACGGTAGGTTCTTCGCCAGCGGCATAATTACGTAATGTGCCATCAGCATTAAATGCACTCATGCCCATCATGCCGTAGGTTTCATAGCGTGTATCAAACACATTGTTGATGCGACCGAAATAATTTAAACCTTTTTCGGCTTCATAATTAGCATGCAAATGAAAGACGGTATAACCATTCACTTTGGCATTTGCTGCGGCAGTATGACTGTTATCTGATCCTATTAATCCATCCTCGTTACCTTGTGTAGTAATGCTCGATGTAGTTATTGCTGTGCCGCCTAAAGTAAATTTAGGTGTGACGCGCCAGTCTGCATTCAATTTCAGCGTATGTTCAGGTAGTCCCGCAATTTTTGCTCCTGGTCTTACTGTTACGTCACGTGCTCCACCAAACAATGTGCCATCGGCTTGATAGGTTGCATCGAGATAACTGTATCCAGCTTGTAAGGTCAATGGGCCTATAGATTTATAAGTACTTAAATCTAAACCTTGGTGGCGTGTGCGAGAGAAATTACTAAAAAATCCTTGTCCGGTTGCTCCTACAGCTCTAAACAAAATGTCATCTGTATTTTCAGTTCTGTATATAGATGAAGAAATACCAGAATCATCTGAGAACTTCCAACGCATACCACCTTCTATTGTTCTAGCAATAACTTGTTTTAAATAGGGATCAGATTGAAGTCCTGTTGGGAGTCTGCATGGATTGGCAGGATCAGCACAACCTAATTCAATCACTGTTGGAACGCGATTACTTTGTCCTAAATTTCCAAATGCAGTTAATGTTGGATTAATAGCCTGACTAATACCAACAGATGGATTTAGGCTGTTATAGGTAAAACTTTCTTTAGATTGACCGTCAATTGTACTCGTCACACCTGCATGATTGAACCTACCTGCGGCAGTGATATAAGTCCCTTCTTTTAGATTCCATGTATCTGATGCATACAATCCTATTGCATAAGATTTGCCTCGTACTCCTGTATCCGCTATGGCAGGGTTGCATCCGATTGGTGCTCTGCTTGCATCAAATCCACTAGGACAATCAGCAACTGTAGATCCATAACGAATTCGACTTGCATCAAAACTGATGCCACTTGTAATTTGATGCTGTTCTTTTAGCTTAGTTAAATTAACGCTGCCGCCATAACTGGTTTGCCAGGTAGTGTTGTAATGTATGAGTGCATCGCCAGTATCTGCTTCTACATCCCCATTTAATGAGCGCCTCGTACTGTGTCTCAAATAAGTCATGCCGGCTAACTCAGTTTCACTATCCAACATACGCTGAACGTTCAAGGTCAGCATATTGAGTTCATTCTTAGTTTGATCAGGATGGGTATAAATCCAGCGACGATTGGTTTCATACATCCCACCAAGTGGAGCGCTTGCAAGAACACCATCTTCGCCATAGTTTGTACTTGGCAGCAGTCCATTGCCTAGCATGTTGCTGCGAGCTGCTATCAATGACAGACTCCAATTGCTATCATTTTGCATGCGACCTATTTTTGCAAATACATTACCTACGCTGCCTTCAGAATTATCGCGCCAGCCTTTTTCATCAAACACAGTGGCAGAGATAAAGCGGTGTGAACCATCCTCTGATTTACTACCGTAAGATACATCCGCACGTTTACGTCCAAAGCTACCTGCTTGTAGTTTTACTTCTGTACCTGGTGAGGTTAAACCTGATTTCGTGGTGAAAGCCAGCGCACCACCTAAAGTGTTTAAACCATACACAGGATTAGAGCCAGGTACTAAAGTGACATTAGAGATAGCAGCTTCGGGAATCATGTCCCAGTTCACCACATCACCAAACGGTTCATTCACACGCACGCCATCTAAATACACTGATAGACCTTGTGAAGAACCTAAGATGCCGGAAGCACGAAATCCACGATAAGTGATGTCAGCTTGAAATGGGCTGCCTTGAATTTCATTCACATTCACACCTAATAAATTGCGTGACATGTATTCAGACAAGTTTAGACTTTGTCCGTTATAGATTTGTTCATCTGTGACTGTTTGCACATCGTAAGGTAATTTATTTTTTTCTATGCCTATGCCAGGCAGGGGCGAAGTGCCCACAACCTCGACTTGAGGCAGTTGGTTTTCTTTTTTTTCTTGTGCCCATACTGAGCTGGTAGAAAAAATAGCGCATATTGATAAGGCCAAAACGCTGGCTACGGGAGTTTTTACTGACTTCATTTCAATCTCGTCTCTATTTAATTATTATCTGATAACTTTATTAGTAAATCGCTATCAATTAAGCTAAAAGCTAAGTTGACTGCAATTAGATGTGCCCTAGCTTAATCTCTGCTTAGTTATTTTTGAATGGGAAAACTTCCCGCATACGGTGATAGTTCATCATGCCTTGTTAAAATGGGGCTGATCTCAGATTTGTCCCTGCCGTTTTTGCTTTTCAGTTAATTGAAAAGCTAATCTTTCAGCAGGCTGTAAAGCCAACTTTTCCGGAGCGTCGCGTTATGTCATCCCCTCTGTTGTTAGAGATAGAAGAATCGCTTGCCATCATTACTTTGAATAATCCTACGCGTGCGAATGTGTTGGACTTGCCTATGGCTATGGCATTTGCGCATGCTGTAGGTGAAATCGCTGCCAATCCTAAAGTGCGTGCTTTACTCATCACAGCGAATGGCAAACAGTTTTGTGCCGGTGGTGATATCACCGCAATGCAAGATCCTTCCCGTTCATTGCATGCGGTATTAGAAGAATTAATTGCACCGATTCATACAGCGATTGCGGTGTTACGTGAATCTTCATTTCCGATTGTGAGTGCAGTCAATGGTGCAGTCGGTGGTGGTGGTATAGGCATGGCATTGTGTGCAGATTTAGTTTTAGCCGCTGAATCCATGAAACTGCGTGGTGGTTATTCAGCCATAGGTTTAACACCGGATGCAGGTGGTTCATGGTTTGTCACGCAACGTGCTGGTGCGGCTCGTGCTAAAGAAATTTATTTAACCAATCGTGCTATCTCAGCTGCGGAGTGTTTGCAATTGGGATTAGTGGATGCTGTGCATCCTGACGCAGAGTTAGCAGAAGCCGCGAAAAAATTAGCAGTGCAATTATCACGTGGACCTTCACTCGCGCAAGGTCGTATCAAAATGCTGATCAGAGAAGCATCACACAATACGATAGAACAGCATTTGGATATGGAAAAAAGTTTTATGTTGGCTTCAGGTGAAAGCGCAGATGGACAAGAAGGTGTGCGTGCCTTTACAGAAAAACGTGCACCAAAATTTTTGTAATTTTTAACTATAGCTAAAGAATAAATCGAGGAGAATTATGAAAGCAGTAGTCTGTAAAGAGTGGGGTCTGCCTGAAACACTCATCATTGAAGAACAAGCTGATTTAGTACCAGCAGCAGGTGAAATCGTTATCGACATCATGGCAGCAGGTGTAAATTTTCCTGATGTACTGATTATTCAAAACAAATATCAATTTAAACCCCAATTACCTTTCACGCCGGGTAATGAACTCGCTGGTACTGTACATGCAGTGGGTGCAGGGGTGAGTGCTTATAAAGTTGGTGACAAGGTGTTTGCTTTTGTACCGCAAGGTGCGTTTGCTCAGCAAGTCAAAGTCACTGCTGATGCCGTGTTACCTATGGCAGCAGGTATGGATTTCGATACTGCTGCTGCGATCACGCTCACCTATGGCACGTCACATCATGCTGTGGTCGATAGAGCGCAATTAAAAGCTGGTGAAACCATGTTGGTATTAGGTGCTGCTGGTGGTGTGGGTTTAGCTGCGATTGAAATAGGTAAAGCATTAGGTGCACGTGTGATTGCAGCAGCTTCCACTGCAGAGAAGCTCGCGATTTGTAAAGAACACGGTGCGGATGTTTTGATTAACTACACTACCGAAGATTTACGTGAAGCGATTAAAGCAGCCACCAATGGTAAAGGTCCTGATGTCGTGTATGACCCAGTTGGTGGTAGTTATACCGAACCTGCATTTCGTTCCATTGCATGGCGTGGTCGTTATCTCGTGATTGGTTTTGCGAATGGTGAAATACCTAAGTTGCCATTGAATTTGCCTTTACTCAAAGGTGCTTCATTGGTGGGTGTGTTCTGGGGTGATTTTGCGCGTCGTGAACCAGCGCATAATCTCGCAGCGATGCAAGAACTCATGCGTTGGTTAGCAGAAGGTAAGATCAAACCACATATCTCAGCACGCTATGCTTTAGCAGATACACCACAAGCATTAATCGATATGGCGTCACGCAAAGTCACAGGCAAGATCGTAATCTTGCCGCGACAATAAACGAGGAATATTCATGCCCAAAGTGTATGCAATAGATGGCGTCACACCAGTCATCGATCCGACTGCTTATGTACATCCAACTGCTGTTCTAATTGGTGATGTCATTATCGGACCGGGTTGTTATGTAGGTCCTGCTGCTTGTTTACGTGGAGACTTTGGTCGTCTCATCATGGAAGCAGGCTCTAACTTACAAGACACTTGTGTGGTACATGGTTTCCCAGGCAGTGACACCGTGATTGAAGTGGATGGTCATATAGGTCATGGAGCGGTGATACATGGTGCACGTGTGGGTCGCAATGCATTAGTGGGCATGAATTCTGTTGTTATGGATGGTGTAGTAATAGGTGAATCTTCAATTGTGGCTGCCATGTCCTTTGTGAAAACTGGTATGGTGATTCCACCTAAAAGTTTAGTCATGGGTTCGCCAGCTCGCGTTACGAGAACCTTGTCAGATGAAGAGATCGCTTGGAAAGCGCGTGGTACGAAAGAGTATCAACAACTCGCTATACGTTGTTTGCAAGGCATGGAAGAAGTTGCGCCATTAACTGTGGTGGAATCAGATCGCAAAAGAGTGCGACTGGATAATCCACATGATCTGATCAAACCTAAAATGCCTGTCTCCTAAGAGACTATCATTGCACGATAGTTGTCTCAGTCATCAAGGAGCATTCCTGTGAATTATCAAACCATAGAGTTAGTCAAAACCGGAGCAGTCGCAACGGTTACTTTGAATCGTCCTGAGGTGCGGAATGCATTCAATGAAATCATGATTGCAGAAATGACGCAGGTGTTTAATGCGTTGCATGCAGATGATCAGATTAGAGTGGTAGTGTTGGCCGCAAAAGGCACAGCATTTTGTGCAGGTGCAGATTTAAATTGGATGAAAAAAATGTCTGCCTATAGCGAGGCAGAAAATCTCACCGATGCAGCTGCATTAGCTGAGATGATGCATGCAATTTATCGCTGCTCTAAACCGACCATCGCTCGCATTCAAGGTGATTGCTATGCAGGTGGCATGGGTTTAGTTGCTGCTTGTGATATCGCTATTGCACAACACTCGGTTGAATTTTGTTTGTCTGAAGTGAGGTTAGGCTTAATACCTGCCACCATCTCTCCTTATGTTGTTCGTGCCATGGGTGAACGTGCAGCACATCGATATTTTTTAACGGCTGAGCGTTTTAGTGCAATGCAAGCGAAAGCCATAGGTTTATTGCATGAAGTTGCGGAATTTGATCAGCTCGATCATGTTGTCTACAACATGGAACAAACTTTATTAACCTGTAGTCCGCATGCGATTGCCGATGCTAAACAACTATTACGCGCTGTTGCTGGCAAAGAGATTAATGCAAACTTAATTGCTGACACTGTTCAACGCATAGCAAATAGTCGCGCATCAGAACAAGGACGTGAAGGTGTGCAGGCATTTCTGAATAAACGCAAACCTTCTTGGTTAAGCGATAATTCATAATGCCGTTTTAAGAACGAATACAAGCACAACTCTGATTAAGAATACAAAAGACTTGCATGACATCTGATTTTTCATTGTTAAAAAATTTACAGCAACAACTGACTGATTTAGAAAAAAAACAATTACGTCGTCAGCGTCGTGTTACAGAAACACCTTGTGCACCAGTCGTACAAGTCGATGGCAGACAATTACTCGCTTTTTGTAGTAATGATTATCTAGGCTTGGCTTCGCATCCTGAGATCATTAACGCTTTAAAAGAAGGCGCAGATTTATATGGGGCAGGTAGTGGTGCTTCCCATCTCATTAGTGGCCATTCACTAGCGCATCATCAACTCGAGGAACAACTCGCCAAGCTCTTTAAAGAAAATTTTGATAAAGCAGGCTGTCTATATTTCAGCACCGGTTATATGGCGAATCTCGCTGTGTTGTCGGCGCTGGCAGGTAAAGAAGCAGAAATTTTTTCTGAAGAATTAAATCATGCTTCTTTAATTGATGGCGCCAGACTATCGCGTGCAAAAATATCGGTGTATCCGCATCGTGATCTCACACAATTAGAAAGCTTGCTCAAGCAGAGTAAGGCAAACATAAAGTGCGTGGTCACAGACAGCGTGTTTAGTATGGAAGGGGAAATCGCCCCTTTGCCTGAATTGCTCGCTTTATGTGAACGTTATGGTGCATGGCTAATCGTGGATGATGCACATGGATTTGGTGTATTGGGTGAGCATGGGCATGGCGTTCTTCAACATTTTAATCTGCATTCTCCACACATCGTTTATATAGGCACATTAGGTAAAGCGGCTGGTGTGAGTGGCGCTTTTGTAGCAGCACATCACAGTGCGATTGAATGGCTGATTCAACGTGCTCGTACTTATATCTATACCACTGCCACACCACCAGCTATAGCGCATGCACTGCTAAAGAGCATAGCGATTATCACTAGTGATGAAGGTAAAAAACGCCGTTCGCATTTACAGAGTTTGATACATGCATGGCGCAGTGCTCAACAGCTACAACACTGGCAAAGCCTTGCATCGCCTACTGCGATACAACCAGTGATCATAGGTTCGAATGAAAAAGTCATGGCAGTAGGAGCAGCTCTTCTCGAGCAAGGTTTATGGGTGGGTGCAATCCGTCCACCAACAGTGCCACTCAATACGGCACGACTCCGTATCACCTTGTCTGCAGCGCATACTCATGAACAACTCACTACCTTAATCGCTGCGATTCATGATTGTGAAGCGAGCATGGCATGACGAAAAATTCTTCCTATTTTGTGACGGGTACTGATACTGGTGTTGGTAAAACCTTAGTCACTGCTGCGCTCTTACATGCATTAGCAAAAACAGGTTTGCGTGTGACAGGTATGAAACCGATTGCTGCAGGTGCTGAGTTAATTGATGGTGCACTCTGGAATGAAGATGTCGCCATGCTTGCAGCAGCATCGAATACGAATTTGCCGCGCGAACTGACTACGCCTTATTTATTGCGTGAACCTGCCGCGCCTCACATCGCAGCGCAGTTAGAGCATGTATCACTCGACATGCAACATCTATTGGATTGTTATCAGCAAATTGCACAGCAATCTGATTGCGTCATCGTCGAAGGTGTAGGTGGATTTTGTGTGCCGATCAATGATGCATGTGATACCGCTGATTTATCAGTGCAGCTTGGACTAGATGTCATCATGGTCGTTGGTTTGCGTTTAGGTTGTATCAATCATGCCTTGTTAACAGCAGAAGCAATACAAGCCCGTGGTTTGAATTTAGTCGGATGGGTCGCGAATCAAATTGATATAAACATGTCGCATCAAGAAGCTAATCTTCAAACATTAGAGCAAAAATTGCCAGCGCCTTTGATAGGTGTAGTGCCTTGGATGGAAGCAGTGAGTGCAGAAGTCGCCGCAGATAAAATTGATACGTCGCGAATCAAGAATTGGCAATCATAATTTCGTAGCGAATTATGAAGTAGGGCGCAATGTATTGCGCCGTATGAGGCGATTGAATTGGTTAGAAAAAAATGAATTGGTTTGAAAAATTGCTTTTGCGATTTCAGTAGCGACATCATGCAAATATAAATTCCATGCGGCGCAATACATTGCGCCCTACAAAAAAAATCCCGACTTTAGGTCGGGATGTTTTTTAACTTTATAAAACCAAGCTTACATTAGAACATGTAGTTCGCTTTCACACCCATGATCCAATTGCGGCCAGGTGCAGGTTCGTAGAAGCGATTGTTTGCATCATTAACGCGAACAGAACCTATATAGCTTTGATCGAAGATGTTATCGATACGTGCATATTCAGTAATTTTCCAGTTACCTTGTAACTGCTGAAAACTTCCACGAACGCTATACACAGTATAGTCTGGAACAATATCGCTGTTGGTGTCATTCACATATGTTTTGCTGGTATAGCGTGCTTCGAGAGCTGTCTGGAAATTCCAAGGTTGATATTTCCATGCAGCTTCCGCATAAATTTGTGATTTATAAGTACCAGGTATGTAGTTTCCAGCTTTAACTAGTGTTGCTGAATTACCTGTCGTAAAAGAAGTATCAAATTTTGCGTCTAGCACTGTGTATGCTAAGTATAAATTAATATTGTTTTGCAGCTGTAATTCACCAGAAATTTCTGCTCCGGTGCGTTTTGTTTTTCCTGCATTTTTATAACTAGCTGTTGATCCCTGTAAAAACTCTGTCACTATTTCGTTTTCAGTATCTATCTGAAACATTGCCACGTTTACTTTTGCTGTGTCTGATGGAAGCCATTTAGCACCTAGCTCAATATTAGTGCTTGTGCTCGGTTTAATAGTAAGATTTGGGCCGGTTGGAGAAGCTCCACGTGGATCAGTATAGGTAATTTCGATCAAAGTTGGAGTTTCAAATCCTTTTCCTATATTTGCATAAAAATTAGTTGTTGGATTTAATTTATATATTGCTCCTGCTACCGGTATTGTTTTATCAAAGGATAAATTTCCTGAGGTATCGCCATCTGATAATTTTTTATCTAGTACACTCAATTTTAAATTTGTATGACGAATGCCAGCATGAAGGTCCCATTTAGGATCTATGGACCATAAACCTTGTGCATATTGATCAAAATTTTGTGCATTTTGTGTTTCATTTCGATTCGGAGTAGCATTTCCTGCAGCTGTTATTTGTCCACCTGCAGTCGCTCTATCAAGACGTGCATCTCTCATAAAACCCGCAGTCATACCATATGTGAGTTGATATGGCTTGTCTAGAAAATTTCCTTTATTTGTTACTTTAATTTCAGATCCATAAAAATTCCTACTTATGCTACTAGCTCTACCCGTAGCTAAAAGAATTGAAAGATATTGCAGATTTTCTCTTTGTCCGGCGTAATTAATAAAATTCAAAGTATTATTTGAATCGATTTTATGTTCTAGATTAAATCCTACTTGTTGATTACTACGATACACGCGCGTGTTGTTATTGAGCGCGCCTTGTGCAACAGCAGTTGGGCTAGTAAATGCTGATGGATCATTTGCAATAGCTGTTCTTACTAACCCACCCGGATCTTGTGCAAACTGATCAAACCAATTCGTTAACATCGTCAGCTTAGTATCTTCGGCAATCTTAATTCCCAATTTCGCTGTAGCCTGACGTTTGTCATTGCCACTTTGTTGACGATATCCATCTGAGTTGTAATCAGAATAGTTGACTAGATATTCCACACCATTTTTTGTGCCGGCTGCTTGTACTGCTTCACGACGTGTATTGAAGCTGCCAAATAAAATATCACCACTCACTTCAGGTGTAGCAGGTGCAGTGTCGGTGAACATTTGTATTACGCCACCGGATGAATTGCCATACATCGCAGAGAAGGGTCCGCGCATGACTTCAATGGAGCTCATGGCCCCGAGGTCTACGCTACCTGGATTACCTATGCCATCTGGCATGGAGAGGGGTATGCCATCGACATAAACGCGGATGCCGCGTACGCCAAATGAAGAACGAGCACCGAAGCCGCGTGAAGAGATTTGCGGATCTTGCGCCATTTGATTACGGTTTTGTGCGGTGATGCCAGGTACGCGTGCCAGACTTTCTGAGAGCGTCATTTTTACGCCGCCATTTTGTATGGT
>CANGLD010000028.1 GCA_947454475.1 Oxalobacteraceae bacterium | reverse complement strand
CCTATGGCGGCAAAGGCGGCAGGCATATCGTATGAAGATTTATGTCTAGAGATTTTGCGCTCAGCTAAATGTGATTTACAGCCTTTGCCTGACTGGAAAGTAAGTTAATAGAGACGTGAAAAAAATTAAAGCAAACGAAAAATAGCCATTATGTTGAATGACATCAGACTCATGAATTTCCTCACTCGCGCTGTACTTGCGGTGTTGATGTTTGTGCTGTTGTTTGCTGGTTACCGTTGGCTTGCATTACAAACTTATTTTGATTATCGCGTGATTAGTATGCGTGGAGCGCAGCAAGTAGCACTACGTTATGTAGATGATGCAACGGTAAGAAGTGCGGCATTGCCAAGGTTGCGAGGCAACTTCTTTACCGGTGATTTGCATGCGATGCGTGCTGCATTTGAAACGGTGCCTTGGGTACATCATGCTTCTGTTAGACGTGAGTGGCCAAATAAATTACAAGTGACAGTTGAAGAGTATGTCGCTTTAGGTACTTGGGATGATATTGATGGAAGACTGCTATCAGTCGATGGTGTGATTTTTTCCGCCAATCTGGATGAGGCAGAACAAGAAGGTAAGTTGTTGGAGTTAGCAGGCCCAGATGATAGTGCTGCTGAAGTGGCAGCGCGTACGTTAGATTTGCAGGCGAGTTTAGCGCCTATTCATCTTAAGTTGCGCGCATTAACTTTATCCAAGCGTTATGCATGGACAGCGAAACTGGATAACGGCATTACTTTATATCTTGGACGTGAACAGATTGCAGGTGATTTGAAAACGCGTATACAACGGTTTGTGAGTGCCTATCCCTCATTAGCTGCACGTTTTCCAAATCGTATAGAAAGTATCGACATGCGTTATCCCAATGGATTAGCGCTACGTCAGCGGGGGCAAAGTGCACCTGCAACCAGTTTGAAAAATGAAACATGATGATGAAAATTTTGGTTCGCTCTATTAACTTTAACGGTGAAGTTGCTACGTCAAAAACACTATGACAAAAGACGCAAAAAATTTAATTGTAGGTCTCGATATCGGCACTTCAAAGATAGTGGCGGTAGTGGCGGAGGTATTGCCAGACGGTCGCCATGAAGTAATCGGCTTAGGTCAGCATGAATCTAAGGGCTTGAAAAAAGGTGTGGTGGTGAATATCGAGGCCACAGTGGAATCGATACAACGCGCACTCGAAGAAGCCGAGTTAATGGCGGACTGTCAAATACGTAATGTATGGACTGGTATCGCCGGTGCGCATATACGCAGTTTTAATTCTAGCGGCATGGTGGCGATTAAAGATAAAGAAGTCACTGCAGCTGATGTGAGTCGTGTGATAGAGACTGCTAGAGCCGTCAACATTCCTACAGATCAGCAATTGCTACACACAGTGCGCCAAGAATTTATCGTGGATAGCCAAGAGGGTGTGCGTGAGCCTATAGGCATGAACGGTATACGCTTGGAAGTTAGAGTACATATCGTCACAGGTGCAGTATCAGCAGTACAAAATATTTTGAAATGTGTACGTCGTTGTGGTCTTGAAGTGATTGACTTAATTTTGCAACCTATGGCATCGGCTGACGCTGTACTAACGCAAGATGAAAAAGAACTTGGTGTTGTATTGGTTGATATTGGTGGTGGTACGACTGATGTGGCGATTTTTACTGAAGGTGCGATTCGACATACCGCAGTGATTCCAATTGCAGGCGATCAAATCACCAATGACATTGCAATGGCCTTACGCACACCAACTGCAGAAGCAGAAGAAATCAAAGTGCGATATGGCGTTGCTAAACAAGTGTTGGCAGATCCAGGTGAATCTTTTGATGTGCCAGGTTTAGGTGATCGTGCTGCACGTGCTTTATCGCGCCAAGCATTGGCTGCAGTGATAGAGCCACGGGTTGAAGAATTATTTTCGTTAGTACATCAAGTGGTACGTGAATCAGGATTTGAAGAAGTGCTGTCGTCTGGCATCGTACTCACAGGTGGTAGTGCAATGATGCCCGGCATGATGGAGTTGGCGGAAGATATTTTTCTTAAGCCAGCACGTGTAGGTGTGCCTGATTACAACGGCCAGTTAGCCGATGTAGTGAAGAGTCCGCGTTATTCAACGGTATTAGGTTTGTTATTAGAAGCAAAGCAGCAGTATTTACGCGGTCAAGTTGTGCATCGTCAGGCAAGTTCAGCGAGTGCAGTTTTACAGCGTATGAAGGAGTGGTTTTTAGGGAATTTTTAACAGCATCAATTTTTTTAGTTTGATTTTGTATTAATCCGCAGTTGGTAGTTGCTAGCCGTCATGTCCAATGATGGTTATTGACTAAAAACTGCTTCACAAAGGGAGTCATCATGGAAATCACAATGCTAGAAAATACTAAAGGTACGGTGATCAAGGTTGTGGGTGTAGGTGGTGCAGGTGGTAACGCCGTGCAGCACATGATTAATAAAGGTGTATCAGGTGTCGAATTTATCGTTGCCAATACCGACGCTCAGGCTTTATCTCTTTCTAAAGCACACAATGTTATTCAGATAGGTGAAACAGGTTTGGGCGCAGGCATGAAGCCTTCACTTGGACGTCAGTTAGCTGAAGAGACACGTGGTCGTATTGAAGATGCATTGCGCGGTGCGCACATGGTCTTTATTGCTGCTGGTATGGGTGGTGGTACAGGTACTGGTGCTGCGCCTATCGTTGCGCAAGTCGCAAAAGAGATGGGTGCACTAACGGTAGCAGTGGTATCTAAGCCATTTTCTTACGAAGGTCAGAAATGCATGGATATCGCGAATGAAGGTTTAGAAGAGTTGGGTCAGCATGTGGATTCACTCATCGTCATCTTGAATGAAAAGTTAGAAGACATTTACGAAGACGACAGCATGATGGAATGGTTACAGCATGCCGATGATGTACTCAACAATGCAGTTGCGGGTATTGCTGAAATCATTAATGTTCCAGGTCATATCAACGTTGACTTCAATGACGTGAAAACGATTATGGGTGAGCAAGGCAAAGCCATGATGGGAACTGCAGTCGCTTCTGGTGTAGATCGTGCGCGTCTGGCAGCTGAGCAAGCAGTTGCTTCGCCATTGTTAGATGGTGTGGATTTATCAGGTGCTAGTGGTGTATTGGTGAATGTAACCGGTAGCAAAGGTCTCAAAGGTAAAGAGATTAAAGAAGTCATGGCAACGGTTCGTGCATTTGCCGCTCCTGATGCTTCGATTGCTCAAGGTATTGCTTACGACGAAAGCATGGGTGATGAAATTCGTGTGACTGTGGTGGCAACTGGCTTGGGTCGTTTGCGTCGTGCACCACAACTGGTGAGCAATACTGTTGCGCGCAAGACTGGTACTTATGATGCACCAGTCGATGCAGTATCAGGTGGACAGGTGGAATCCGGCGTAACACCAGCTTACGAAGGTATTCGCACGCCAGCAGTATGGCGTCGTGAATCGGCTTCTGAGACTGTGCGCGCTATGGAGAGAAATGGTACGGAAACCTATGATATTCCTGCCTTCTTACGTCGTCAGGCGGACTGATCCTGCAAAAATAAGGTAGTCACGGCATACTGCGGTCTGTGCGTTGCATTCTTAGGATGTGGCGCCCAGACCGTTTGCCGTTTAACAGTCAGCTTTTAGTGGTCTCGAACGCTAATTCGCTATCCTAAATTGGTTGACTGTCACACCACTGCTTATTTACGAAGGGATCATTCATGACTATCAAGATTGGCGATCATCTGCCAGAAGGCAAGTTAGCCGAATTCATTGAAACTGAAACTGCTGGCTGCACATTAGGACCAAACACATTTAATGTATCCGAGCTCACTAAAGGAAAAACCATCGCAATCTTTGGTTTGCCTGGTGCTTTTACACCGACTTGCTCTGCACAGCATGTTCCAGGTTACATAAAACATGCAAAAGAATTGCATGCAAAAGGCGTAGATGAAATCTGGTGTATTTCTGTAAATGATGCTTTTGTAATGGGCGCATGGGGCCGTGAATTGCATGCTACGGGTGTGGTTCGTATGATGGGTGATGGCAATGCAGATTTTAGTAAAGCAGTAGGTCTATCAGCAGACTTCTCAGCGTTTGGTATGGGCACACGTTCACAACGCTACTCCATGTTGGTAAAAGATGGCGTGGTCAAACAGTTGCATGTAGAAGCAGCAGGTAAATTTGAAGTGTCTAACGCAGAGACGATGTTGTCGCATCTGTAAAAAATATCGGATCCGCTTTGTGTGTTGTCGCAAAGCGGTATCTGATGAATTAAATTTTTTATTTCCACATCATGATTCGACAGTGCACGATTGCGAAAAATATTAAGACGACCGGTGTAGGTCTACACTGCGGTACGCGTGTGGAAATTCACTTGCGTCCCGGTGCAATAGATAGTGGCATCGTGTTTCGTCGTGTCGATCTTAATCCTGTTATTGAATTGCCTGCCTCCGCTTTAATGGTGGGTGATACACGTATGGCCTCCGTATTAGAAAAAGACGGTGTGCGTGTCTCAACAGTTGAGCATTTGCTGTCAGCTTGCGCTGGATTAGGAATAGATAATTTAATCGTTGAATTAAATGCAGAAGAAGTACCCATCATGGATGGATCAGCAGCTTCATTTGTATTTTTACTGCAGCAAGCGGGACGTGCAGAGCTGAATGCTGCGAAAAAATTTATTAAAGTTAAACGCGCTGTTGAAGTGCGTGAAGGAACTGGTGAGCAAGAAAAATGGGCTCGCTTAGAACCATTACATGGTTTTAGATTGAAATTTTTTATAGAATTTAATCATCCTGCAATCGATGGTAGTGGTCAAACTGCAGAGGTGGATCTTAATCTTGAATCTTATATTCAAGAAATCGCTAGAGCGCGTACATTCGGATTTATGCAGGATGTAGAAACGCTACGCGGTATGGGATTAGCGCGTGGAGGTTCACTAGAAAATGCGATTGTGATGGATGAATTTCGTATTTTGAATGCAGGCGGACTGCGTTATCGCAACGAGTTTGTGCGACATAAAATACTCGATGCTATGGGCGATTTATATTTAATTGGTCATCCATTGCTAGCAAGTTATACAGCGCACAAATCAGGTCATGCAATGAACAACAAACTCTTGCGCGCTTTATTGCAAGAACCTGACGCCTATGAAATTGTCACTTTCGACGATGCTGAAACAGCACCAGATGCCTATGCGCGACAGCTAGATGAAGAATGGGAACACGCCTAATAGGCAGTGTTTTGACAGCTAAATTTATTTTTTAATTTTTGTAGATGTTTGCGGCATATCTTCTGGCGTTACAAATCCTATAGATCGTTTTTTTGGTGCTTCAGGTGGTGTCATCAATTCTCTTAAAGCGATGAATACTTGCTTTAATTGTTGTTGCGTATTTTCAGAAAAAACATCTTGATTTGTCGATATTATTTCAACTTTATCTTCTAATGCATCCAAACGGCTAGCAAGTTCTTTATTTGATGCAGCCATATCTCGCAATGTCACAAACGCGCGAACTATAAATACAGAAACATCAATCGCGCGTGGTGATTTAAGAACGCTAGCTGCCATAATCGCACCATGCTCAGTAAAAGCTAAAGGTAACGTTCGTCGACCTCCCCAACTTGATATCGCATTTTGCGATATCAAGTTGGAAAATTCATCATCTGTTAATTCAAAAATAAAATCTTTTGGGAAACGTTCTTGATTACGTCTAACCTGCTCATTCAATCTGCGTGTTTCGACATCATAAAGTGCGGCCAAATCGGTATCTAGTAAAACCTTTTGACCTCGCAAAATAATGATGCGTTGTGTAATTGACTCTAGAGGAAATAAGTTAGTACGCATTTACTAAGTCAGATATCGAATGGTGTTGAGAGGATTTGTTTTTAAATAAGAAAAATTATCGGGGGTATGTGGATTTGAAGATGAAGATATTTTGTCATCACATTTCATTTAAATAGAATAGAAATAATGTGTGATAACCATTTGATGGTCCAAAGGAGGGGACTGAACTAAATTGAGTGGTTTGCGCTACAACTGGGAACAAGTATTGGAATCTGATCAGTGTAGCCAATGCTGGTTGATGTAATGAATAGATGAGCTCACTGAGCACTGGAAGTAATTAATTTGATGAAGAAAAAAATATTAGTCGACTGCAAGTTTTATTCAATAAATAGCATCATATACCTCATCATCTGAGTTATCCCAGATCTTGGTAAAAACTGGCTCAGAAATTTTAGCTGCAGAATTTGTTAATAAACGTTGTTGCTCTCTCTGCCTTAAAAATTCCACAAAATCATCTACCTCTGCTAATCGTTCTGGAGATAATGCTTGAATTTTTTCGATCAAAATTTTTGGATTTGCAATCATTATGATTCCTTATAAAGATACGGCCAAGATCCGTTCAATTATTGCGATCAGAATGTTGACCTGCTCATCATTGACTCCAACATGTCATGGTAAAGATAAAGAGTTTAAATGATCGCGATCTGTAATTGGTTGCATCCTAGCCCGAGCATGTTCAATAAAATTACGCTGCTCTCCCGCGTCGCTTTAAAAGATTTTGTATAGCTTGTTTTAAAGCGAGGTTGGATGGATGGTTTTCTAGGTTCTGATTCAATTCGCGAAAAGAGTCGAGTGCAGTGCTGGTGAGCTCACGTCCTTCAACAACCGGAGCGGCTGGTGCCGGTGCTTCGACTTGTATGCGCAATTTAATGCCTTCCACTTGCCAACCTCGCGCTAAGAGCGATGATTGCAATTTGGGCAACATTTGCTTAATGCGCGTGGCCAAGGCTGAGTTGGGAACGGCGACATGCAGCTGACCGTCATTCAAATTCAGCACAGAACAATGGGTAAATTGTGCGGGCAAAATAGCCAGACAATCCGCTTGTAGCTTAGCCAATTTAGTCGCGGTCGGTAACAAAGCCGCCAAAGCTTCATGCCCACGCAAGAATGAAACCGCATCCTGACTGGTCGAGGCTTTTGAGGGAGGCTTAGCTGGCCGAAATGTCGAAGGAAATTTAGACATCTGACAACCATACCACACCAGTTTTCAATAGTGAGGTTGGGGTCTCTGGAGTAGGGGCTGCGTGATAGAATCTCGCCTTTGGCCAATCTGCGCAGCAGTCTTTAGGGACTGTGAAAGTATGCGTGTTTTGCTCTAGCCTTTTTACCCCGTGGCCTAGCTCGCCGCCTTCTCATATTCAGCCTATCTAGCATGTCTTTCTTGACTCAAATTTTCGGCAGCCGTAATCAGCGCCTGCTCAAAAAACTGCAAAAAAATGTACGCGACATCAATGCTCTTGAACCCGCATTGGAAAAACTTTCTGATGAAGAGCTCAAAGCCAAGACGCCGGAATTACAAGCGCGTTTAGCTGCCGGTGCGACTACTGATGAAATATTGGTGGAAGCGTTTGCTGTTTGTCGTGAAGCGAGTAAGCGCGTTTTAAAAATGCGTCACTTTGATGTGCAGCTCATCGG
This sequence comes from Oxalobacteraceae bacterium, assembly GCA_947454475.1. Lineage (GTDB taxonomy): Bacteria > Pseudomonadota > Gammaproteobacteria > Burkholderiales > Burkholderiaceae_D > Pernthalerella. Next base: position 11,040 of record CANGLD010000028.1, on the reverse strand, counting down.
CGGCATGGTGCTACATCAAGGCAAAATTGCTGAGATGGGTACAGGTGAAGGTAAGACACTCATGTCTACTTTGCCCGCTTATTTAAATGCACTGACAGGCAAGGGTGTGCATGTTGTCACGGTCAATGATTATTTGGCACAACGTGATGCAGAGTGGATGGGCAAACTTTATGGTTGGTTGGGACTAACAACGGGCATAAATTTATCGCAAGCTGATCATGCAGTGAAGCAGGCTGCTTATGCCTCCGACATTACTTACGGCACCAACAATGAATTTGGTTTTGATTATCTGCGCGATAACATGGTGTATGAAGCAGGTGACCGTGTACAACGCGGATTAGCATTTGCTATCGTCGATGAAGTTGACTCGATTCTGATTGATGAAGCGCGCACGCCGCTGATCATCTCTGGGCAAGCTGAAGATCACACTGAGTTGTATCGCAAAATGAATGCCTTGCCTCCTCTGCTCACTTTGCAGATAGGCGAAGAAACACCAGATGGTAAAGGGCATGTAGAAGTGCCTGGTGATTACACTAAAGATGAAAAAGCCCACAGTGTCTTGCTGACCGAAGCTGGGCATGAAAAAGCAGAACAAATTCTTTCTAATATGGGTTTGTTGGCTCCTGGTGCGTCACTGTATGACGCAGCTAACATCGCACTCATTCATCACCTCTACGCTGCATTACGTGCGCATACCTTGTTTCATAAAGATCAGCAGTATGTAGTGCAAAATAATGAAGTCATCATCGTGGATGAATTCACTGGTCGTCTCATGACGGGTCGTCGTTGGTCAGATGGCTTGCATCAAGCAGTGGAAGCAAAAGAAGGCGTTCGTATACAAAACGAAAATCAAACGCTGGCTTCCATTACCTTCCAAAATTATTTCCGTATGTACGGCAAGCTCTCCGGCATGACCGGTACTGCTGATACAGAGGCGTATGAATTCCAAGAAATTTATGGTCTTGAAACAGTCGTCGTTCCACCGAATCGCATAAGTCAGCGTACGGATAAACAAGATCAAGTATTTAAAAATGCGCAGGGTAAAGTGAATGCCATCGTCAATGACATTCAAGATTGCTATGCACGTGGTCAACCAGTCTTAGTAGGTACAACATCAATTGAGAGTTCAGAATTACTTTCATCGATTTTGCATCAAGCTAAATTGCCACACAACGTATTGAATGCAAAACAGCATGCGCGTGAAGCAGAAATTATTGCGCAAGCAGGTCGTCCTAAAATGATTACGATTGCCACCAACATGGCTGGTCGTGGTACCGACATTGTGTTGGGCGGTAATGTTGATAAGCAAATTCAATTAATTGAAGCTGATAGTGCTATCAGTGACTCTGATAAAGCCAGTAAGGCGGATACACTCAGATCAGAATGGCAATCGCTGCATGACAGTGTAGTGGCTGCGGGTGGTTTACATATCATCGGTACGGAGCGTCATGAATCACGTCGTATAGATAATCAATTGCGTGGTCGTTCAGGTCGTCAGGGCGATCCAGGTTCTTCGCGCTTTTATCTTTCTTTAGATGATCCATTGCTGCGTATCTTCGCTGGTGATCGTGTACGTGCAGTCATGGAACGTCTGAAGATGCCTGATGATGAACCTATCGAGGCAGGTATCGTTTCACGTTCAATCGAATCAGCACAACGTAAAGTAGAAGCACGTAACTTTGATATACGTAAACAGTTGCTCGAATATGATGATGTCGCAAATGATCAGCGTAAAGTCATTTATTCGCAACGAAATGAATTGCTGGAATCTGCTGATATAGCAGAGATGAGTATGTCATTACGGCATGCTGTCTTTACCGAGCTATTCCAAAATCACGTGCCACCACAATCCATGGAAGAGCAATGGGATATTCCAGGTTTGCAGCAGGCGCTGAATAATGAATGGCAGTTGAATGTGCCGTTAGCAGACATGATCAAGAATGAACCAGATCTAGTTGATGAAGAATTGCTAGAGCGTGTACTGCAAGCAGCTGATCAAGCTTATGAAGATAAAGTTGCGGTCGTTGGTAATGAATCCTTCGGTGGCTTTGAACGTAATGTGGTCTTGCAAAGTATAGATACACACTGGCGTGAACATTTGGCAGCCTTAGATCATCTGCGTCAGGGCATACATCTACGTGGCTATGCGCAGAAAAATCCTAAACAAGAATATAAGCGTGAAGCTTTTGAGTTATTTGCGCAGATGTTGGATTTGATTCGTCATGATGTCGTGCGTCTGATCATGACAGTGCGCATACAGTCGCAAGAAGAAATTACGGCAGCTGAACAGCAAATGGCGCAAGCGCATGTAGAGAATGTGCATTATGAACATGCTGACTTTAATCCTGCTTTAGCGCCAGAAGAGTTGTTGTCGCCAGCAGCGTCAGATGAACCATCAGGTGTGCAAACGATGGTAAATGCTATGCCTAAGGTTGGTCGTAATGATCCTTGCCCATGCGGCAGCGGAAAAAAATACAAACAATGTCATGGCAAACTAGCTTAATAAGCGAATACTCTGCGCGGTTTTTTGTGCAGACAGCGTTATAAAAGTAAATGAAACTGGCGATAACAATGATTTGTTATCGCCAGTTTTTAACTTTGCTGCTTTATTAATTTTTAGTCGTCTCTTTTTTATTGTCTCTTCTCATTCTTAAGTGTTCATCATGTCAGTCAATTCTCCTCTTCCAATTGCAAGTAATTTAAAACCATTAGCTGGCATTGAATTGGGCTATGCAGAAGCTGGTATTAAAAAACCGGGTCGCAAAGATGTGTTGGTCATGCGTTTAGCAGAAGGAGCAACGGTTGCAGGTGTGTTCACTACCAATCGTTTTTGTGCTGCGCCAGTTCAAGTCTCGAAAATGCATCTGACAGGTGCTAAGCCTATACGTGCGTTAGTGATAAATACAGGCAATGCGAATGCAGGAACAGGCGAAGCAGGATTGGTGCATGCGCATGCAACGTGTGCAGCTTTAGCGACATTGCTAGGTTGTGATGCGCAACAAATTTTACCTTTTTCAACCGGTGTAATTTTAGAGCCGCTACCCGTTGATAAATTAATTGCGGGCTTACCTGCTGCGATCACGAATCTGCAAACAGATAATTGGTTGCATGCAGCAGAAGCCATCATGACGACTGATACGCAACCTAAAGCAGCATCGCGCTCGGTGACGATTGCAGGTAAGCTCGTCACGTTGACCGGCATCTCTAAAGGTGCAGGCATGATTAAGCCGAATATGGCGACGATGTTGGGTTATATCGCTTGTGATGCAGCTGTGCCCCAGCCTCTATTGGAAGAATTAGTAAAGTATGCAGCGAATCAATCGTTTAATTGCATCACCATCGATGGTGATACCTCGACCAATGATTCTTTCATCTTAATGGCGACAGGCGCAGGTGAATTGCAGATTCATGATGCTGCATCGGCTGAATACGCTGCGCTACGCGATGTGATCACAGAGTTGGCACAAGAGCTTGCGCAAATGATAGTGCGTGATGGTGAAGGTGCGACAAAGTTCATCACGATTAAAATCGAACAAGGGCAATCAGAAGAAGAATGTAAAAAAATTGCGTATGCAATTGGCCATTCACCTTTAGTGAAAACAGCGTTCTTTGCTTCCGATCCTAATCTGGGTAGGATTTTGGCAGCGATTGGTTATGCAGGTGTGCATGATCTAGATGTCGCTAAACTCAATCTTTATCTGGATGACGTATGGGTAGCGAAAAATGGTGGACGACATCCTGACTATCGTGAAGAGCAAGGTCAGCGCGTGATGCAGCAAAGCGAAATTACTGTGCGCGTGACACTAGCACGTGGTACAGCGCATGCAACCATATGGACATGTGATTTGTCGCATGACTATGTGTCGATTAACGCGGATTACCGCTCTTAATTCTAGTTAGTCACTATGAAAGAACTCGAACAATTATTAGTAAGAGCAGAAGCGCTGCTAGCGAGACTAGAGCCACTGTTGCCAGCACAGATGGCTGCGCCTGATTGGCAAGCATCAACTGCATTTCGTTGGCGTGTGAGCCGTGATGGTAGAGGACGTTTGCAAGGTGTGACGCATGCTTCTCACATTCGTCTGGCGGATTTATATCATGTCGATGTACAAAAAGAACAGATAGATCAAAACACTCGTCAATTCGTTGCAGGTAAGCCTGCGAATAATGTGTTGTTAACGGGTGCGCGTGGTACGGGTAAATCTTCTTTAATTAAAGCCTGTTTGAATCAGTATGCAGATCAAGGTTTGCGTTTGATCGAAGTTGAGAAAGAACATCTGGTGGATTTGCCTGACATCGTAGAAATGGTGGCGCAACGTCCAGAACGCTTCATTATTTTTTGTGATGATTTGTCATTCGAAGAAGGTGAGAGTGGTTATAAAGCATTGAAAGTCGCATTAGATGGCAGCATCGCTACGCAATCCGATAATGTTTTAATTTACGCTACATCGAATCGTCGTCATTTACTGCCAGAGCGCATGTCAGATAACACGAGTTATGTACACACAGAAGATGGTGATTTGCATCCTGGTGAGACAGTCGAAGAAAAAATATCTTTGTCTGAACGCTTTGGTTTGTGGGTATCGTTCTATCCTTTCCGTCAAGATGACTATCTCAGCATTGTGCATTACTGGTTAAAACATTTTGGTGTGCAAGCAGATAAAGCAGAAACAGAAGCCGAAGCATTACGTTGGGCTTTGCAACGTGGATCACGATCAGGACGCGTAGCTTGGCAATTCGCACGTGATTTCGCCGGTAAGCATGCAGCATGAATCTGCAACACGCTTTACCTATTGATGTTGCAGTCGGCATCTTATTGAAATCTAACGGTGATGTGCTGTTAGCTTGTCGACCGGAAGGAAAACCTTTTGCAGGTTATTGGGAATTCCCCGGCGGTAAAGTCGAACAAGGTGAATCAGTGTTGGATGCACTCAAACGTGAGTTTGAAGAAGAAGTGGGTGTGCAAATTTTGTCTGCTGATGCGTGGTGTGGTGTCGAGCATGTTTATCCGCATGCACATGTGCGCTTACATTTTTTCATCAGTCGTGCATGGAAGGGTGAACCTGAAGCGCGTGAAGGGCAAGAGCTTGCATGGCAGGGTAGTGTGGCTGTAGAGCCTGTGCTACCTGCAACTGTACCGTTGCTAGAGTGGTTAGATAGAATTCGTTACGGTGAACCGCTGTGATGATTGCAATCTATCTGACTACGATAGTCAAAGTTAGCGCTTAACTTAATTCAGGATCTTGATCTTCTACCGGCATTGCACCGGGTATCACATATTTTTCTTCTGCCCAGGCGCCCAAATCAATTTGCTTGCAGCGCTCTGAACAAAAGGGACGAAATTTATTTTCTTCGCGCCAGACTACTTTGGCTTCACAAGTCGGACAGTTAACAGTGGTAACCATGAGCTGCCGACTAACTTAGAAATTACACAGTGTCAGTTCGAATGGAACATCACCTTCAAATGCTTTTGGTTTGAGGTCGCCATCTTGTGACATAAAGCGTATCCACAATACATATTTGTTAGCAGAGATCTCAGGAATAGCACCGAGGTTTTCATCAATGGCTAAACGCAATAATTGATAAGTACGACCTTGCAGCATTTGTTGGAAATTGCCTGCAGTTGCTACCGCATCTGACGCACGACCTGATTCACGTAATAAACGCAAAATAATTGTGATCGCTGAGAACATAGGTTCAAGTGGACCAAACCAATTCATGATGTCAGCACGACGCTGATCAGCTGATAATTTTTGCCATGCAAAATACGATGGCAAATCAAATTCACAAGCACCACCGGGAATAATAGTACGTCCACGTATGCTCATCAGCCATTCGTTATCACGAATATGTTGACCAGTTTTGCCTTGCATAGAAATAAGTGCATTCGCAGTTTTTTCTACGTCATGCAAAATCGCGTTCAGGCGATCCGCTTCTACGTTGGGATTCGATTTGAAACTGGACAGCGTTTGCTTTTGACGCTCAAGCTCTTGCAAGAGATCAGATTTCAAGTCAGCCCGACCGCATACCTCGAGCATTTCGAAAATCGTTGTGAGTGCCACATGATGTTGGAGCGGATTGTTTTGCTGTACGAAGAAGCAAAATTTGTCGTACAGATCCTCCAGCCGCAACATGGTGCGAATACGCTCATTGAAAGGGTATTCGTAAACGGTCAAAGCGCCAGTCCTTAAGAGTTGATTAGAAAGTAACCAGCGAGATTCTGAACTAAGTGTGCGGAAATTACAAACATCTATCCGCCTTTTGCGCTCATTTTTTCGTCGACAGGCTTAGATATAAATTATGCAACTCGTCTACTTGGGATTCTAGAGCACCTAAATCACTCTCATTGGTGATGATATCGTCCGCCGCAGCCTGGCGTTCTGCCCTTGTGGCCTGTGCCTGCATGATGTCAGCCACTTGTTTTTCGGTCAGATGATTGCGTCGCATCACACGCTCGCACTGCAAGCTTTCATTGCAGTCCACAACCAGTATGCGGTCTACTCTTGAACGCCATTTGCCTGATTCCACCAGCAGTGGCACCACAAACATCAAGTAGGCTCCACGCGCTTGTTCAGCTGCTAGACGAGTTTGTGTAGCTATCATGGGGTGCAGGATGGCTTCTAGCGCCAATCTCGCACTGGGGTTAGTGAACACATGCTCACGCATTGCACCGCGATTTAAAGAGCCATCTGCGGCGATGTAGGCCGCGCCAAATTCGGCGCGTATGGCAGGCATGGCAAGTCCATCTGGCTTGGTCAGCGCGTGGGAAATCTGATCCGTATCAATCACACTTACGCCGCGAGCCTGAAATAAATCCGCCACCAACGATTTTCCACTACCGATGCCACCTGTCAGGCCGATAGAAAATAAATGAGGATGAATTGGTGTTGATGGATGGGCTGCGCGCATGTCGCCATGATGCCATCAAAGCGGGTAACCCAGATAAAGCTCGATCAGAGGTTTGCCAGCTAACAATGCTACCAACCCCGCCAGCGCAAGAAAAGGGCCGAAAGGAATCGGATGTTCGCGTTGATGACCGCGAAATAAAATCATGATCAAACCTATCACCGCGCCTAGCGCAGAAGATAGCAAAACGATGAGAGGCAGCATCATCCAACCTAACCATGCGCCTAATGCCGCCAACAATTTGAAATCACCGTAACCTATGCCCTCTTTACCGGTGATAAAACGAAACACCCAAAACACCATCCATAAGAAAAGATAACCGGCTGCTGCGCCTATCACAGCATCACTCAATGGAACGAACACGCTATTGAGGTTGATTAACAAACCCAACCATAGCAAAAGTAGAGTGAGATCATCAGGCAGAGTTTGTGTATCAATATCAATAAACGTCATAGCAATCAGCATCCACACAAAAATAAGTGCAGAAATTCCAGTCGCCTCACTACCCAACTGCCAAACAACGATGGCAGACAATAAGCCGGTAATAAATTCTATGAAGGGATAACGTGGAGAGATGGCCGTGCCGCAGTTGCTGCAACGACCGTGTAATTTGAAATAACTAAAAACAGGAATAATTTCTTTGAAGCCGAGTGTGTGTCCGCAAGCAGGACAAGCAGAACGCGGGACGATTAAGTTATAGCTATCTTCATGCACTAGCGGTTGATCTTGTTCTAACGCGAGATAATTATCAGATTCTCTTTGCATCATGATGGGAATGCGATGAATGATGACATTCAAAAAACTACCCACGCATAAACCCACCACTAACCACAATAAAGTAGCAGACAAGGTACCAGCAGGTGCCATTAAAAAGGCGAGTAAAGTGTTATTCATTAGACTACTGATCCCAACTGAAAAATAGGTAGATACATAGCGATGACTAAACCACCTATCACGACGCCCAAGATCACCATGATGATAGGTTCCATTAATGAAGAGAGTGATGCAACTGCTGCATCCACTTCTTCTTCATGAAATTCAGCGACTTTAGATAACATTTGATCTAATGCACCTGACTCTTCACCAATAGCTACCATTTGCGTCACCATAGCAGGAAAAACTTTTGTTGTTTGCATGGCGGATACTAGACTAGAACCGCTACTAACTGCAGAACTAATTTTACGAGTAGCTTCAAAATAGACTGCATTGCCAGAAGCGCCACCTACCGAATCCAAGGATTCTACCAAGGGTACACCAGCAGCAAACATAGTCGACAAAGTGCGGGTCCAACGCGCAATGATAGCTTTACGTATGACATTACCAAATAGAGGTAATTTTAATAACAATTCATCTGTGGCGACTTGGAGTTTAGGCGATTGCTTCCAAGTGCGAATAAAAATTACAGCACTAATAATGAGTAATCCAAATACCCAATACCAGTAATTCACAAATTTATCGGATAACCAAATCACGATCAGGGTAGGTAGAGGCAACTGAGCGCCGAAACTTGCGAACACATCTTTGAATGCAGGAATGACCCAAATCATGATCACGGTCGTGACTATTGCGGCTACACCTAAAATCGCTAGCGGATAAATCATAGCTGAACGAATTTTTCTTTTTACCGCTAAGGTTTTTTCTTTATAGAGTGCCAATCTATTCAGGATCTCTTCGAGAATACCAGCTTGCTCACCCGCTGCAATGAGATTACAAAACAAAGCATCGAAATATGTAGGGTGGCGCTTAAATGCTTCATGCAGACTACTACCTGTTTCTATGTCAGCACGTATCTCTTGTAATAATTTTGCGAATGAAGGATTAGCATTGCCTTGAGAAATAATGTCGAAGGATTGAAGTAAGGGCACACCGGCTTTAATCATGGTGGAAAGCTGACGTGTAAAAAAACAAATATCTTTCTCAGAAATTTTTTTGCCTTTAGCAAATTGTTTTTTCTTAATTTGTACTGCTGATATACCTTGTCTTCTTAAGGTAGCGGCGATACTACTTTGACTTAATGCACGTAACTCGCCTTGTACAGATTTGCCATTTTTATCTTTGCCTTCCCATGTGTAGAGCGTTTCAGTTTGGGTGCGTGCTGTATTTGTAGCTACCATCGTGCGCTCCTGTCTGACTTTATTGATTCGTACAGCTGAGAACTTCTTCCAGACTTGTCATGCCTTGTTTCACTTTGACTAAACCCGCTTGACGTAAAGTTTTAATGCCATCACGGATAGCCTGTGCTTCAATTTCCATTGCAGTGCCTTGTGTGAGAATAATTTTTTCCATGGCTGAGGTGATAGGCATCACTTGATAAATACCGACTCGGCCTTTGTATCCAGTTTGATTACAGCGATCACAACCTATTGGACGATAAGCAGTCCAACTACCGTCACATTCAGAGCTATCAAAGCCCGCCTTGATGAGTAATTCATCAGAATACGTAGCCACTTGCTTGCAGGAGCAAAGCCGACGTGCCAAACGTTGTGCTGTAATTAAATTCACTGCAGAGGCGATATTAAATGGTGCAACGCCCATGTTTAATAAGCGCGTTAAGGTGGCAGGCGCATCATTGGTATGGAGAGTAGAAAACACCATATGACCTGTTTGCGCAGCTTTAATCGCAATGTCAGCAGTTTCTAGATCACGTATTTCCCCTACCATGATGATGTCAGGGTCTTGTCGTAAAAAAGCTTTAAGTGCGACTGGAAAAGTTAGTCCAGCACGGTCATTAATATTCACTTGATTTACACCAGGCAGATTAATTTCAGCGGGGTCTTCTGCTGTAGCGATGTTAATACCCGGTTGATTCAAAATATTTAAGCAAGTGTAGAGGGAAACTGTTTTGCCAGAACCTGTAGGGCCTGTCACTAACACCATGCCATAAGGCCTATGAATAGCCTCTAGTAGCAGTGCTTTTTGTTCGGGTTCATAACCGAGTGCATCTATACCTAAAGTAGCTTGGCTGCCATCGAGAATACGCATCACGATTTTTTCGCCAAATAAAGTGGGCAATGTGGAAACGCGAAAATCAATGCTACGTGAAGCAGAGACATTTAATTTCATGCGTCCGTCTTGCGGCACTCTTTTTTCTGAGATATCTAAGCGCGAAATAACTTTAATACGCGAAGCAATTTTATCTTTGATGGCTAATGGCGGTTGCGCAATATCTCTTAGCACGCCATCAACACGAAAACGGATACGATAAAATTTTTCAAAAGGTTCAAAGTGCAAATCCGATGCGCCCACATTAATCGCATCATTTAATATTTTTTGTAAAAATCGAACTACAGGCGCATCATCAATTTCAGTATTGCTGTCATTTTTCTCATTAATGAACTCTAGGTCATTGGGGAGAGTGGTTTGATCAAGGTCATCACCAATTAATTCGTTGAGATTTTGCTCAGCACTTTGTCCTAGGCGATTGAGCAATTCCATTAATTGCTGATGTGAGACTACGATAGGCTCTACCGCTAGGCCAGTCTGAAATTTAATTTGATCCAGAGCTTGTGTCTGTGTGGGATCGGCAATGGCAACAGCGAGTTTATTTTCGCGCTTAGATAGCACGACAACTTGCTGATTTTTCATGGTTCGACTATCTACAAGCTTGTCGGGTAAGGATTGAACATTGATTACACTCAGGTCGAGCAAAGGACAAGAAAAAGTCTTAGAGCAGAATTCAGCAAGAGTGGCTGAGTTGATGAGATTATTTTTTAACAGTGCTTCGATGAAAGGTATTTTTTGAGAGTGACTTACTCGTTTAATTGCTTCCAGTTGTTGTGCATCAAATAAATGAGCCTGCAACAGAGCTTGAGGCAGGCCAGAAAAAGCGTGATGAGAAGGTGTGGATGGCGACATGATTGCCTACCATACTGGCAATCATAAAATTTACTCAATCAACTTACTCGCTAAAGCTAGCGTATAAGTTAAGTGGGTTGAGTCATGCTAAGGCTTGATGTGAGCTTGCAACAAGGCGGGTGAATAGCAGGCATCAATTAAGATTTTTCTTGACGGTAGAGTTTTACCATTTTGATCGCTTGGTTTTGTACTTGCACGATTTCAATGACGCAATCATTAATCTTTAAACTCACGCTCGCTTCTGGAATGTCTTGCAATATTTCTAGCAGCAGACCATTT
>CANGLD010000027.1 GCA_947454475.1 Oxalobacteraceae bacterium | reverse complement strand
GACACCAAAGGTTGGCAAATACATAAAGCCACGCTCACGCCATTAGAGTTGTCACCTTGGGGTGTGAAATGGCTGCCGGATGGATTTTTACCTACGCGTGCCGTCAAGCGTTTGGTCGCAGAGAGTAGTGAAAAATCGGCTAAACAAAAGGAAATGATGCAGTTTGTCTATTCAGACGGATTAGCTGGAATTTCCATCTTTATCGAGCCTTGGGCAGCGCAAAAGGCCATGGTATTGGGTCGGCCGGGGGCATTAAACGTGGTCGGCAAGCGCATGGGAGAATTTTGGCTTACCATTGTTGGCGAAGTTCCTTTGCAGACAATCCGGCAAGTCGCTGAATCCATAGACTTGAACTTAACTCAATAAATCCTATGACTATGTTTGATCACGTTAAAAAAATTCTATCAACATCAGCACTGGCTGTTGCTAGCCTGATGTTTGTGCCTCTGGCTGCCACAGTGCCAACTTCAGCGCATGCTGTAGCGTTGCCTGACTTTACTGATCTAGTCGATAAAGTAGGACCTGCGGTGGTGAATATCCGTACCACGGAAAAAAATAAAGGCGCGGCACCTGGAGCACAAGGTGCTGCACCAGGTATGGATGACGAAGAAATGCAGGAATTTTTCCGTCGTTTTTTTGGTCAACCAGCGCCGCGTTCACCACAACAGCCGCCTGCTCCTAAAGGACGTAAACCAGCACCTCAGCAAGAAGAGCAAGTGCCGCGCGGTGTGGGTTCAGGTTTCATCATCTCTCAAGATGGCTATGTGCTGACGAATGCGCACGTAGTAGAAGGTGCAGATGAAGTCTTAGTCACGATGAGTGACAAACGTGAATTCAAAGCCAAGATCATAGGTTCAGATCGTCGCACTGACGTAGCAGTGGTAAAAATTGACAGTAAAAATCTCCCTACGCTGACACTCGGTGGTGGCAGCAAAGTCAGAGTGGGTGAATGGGTGATTGCGATTGGCTCGCCATTTGGATTAGAGAACACCGTCACTGCTGGCATTGTTTCTGCGATTGCACGCGACACAGGTGATTACTTACCTTTGATTCAAACTGACGTAGCAGTAAATCCTGGTAATTCTGGTGGTCCATTGATTAACATGCGTGGCGAAGTCATCGGTATCAACTCACAGATTTATAGTCGTTCAGGCGGCTACATGGGTATTTCATTTGCTGTACCAATTGATGAAGCGATACGTGTCTCTGAACAATTGAAAACCATGGGTCGTGTAGTTCGCGGTCGTATCGGTGTGCAAATTGGTGAAGTCACAAAAGAAGTCGCAGAGTCTTTGGGCTTGCCACGTGCAGCAGGTGCATTGGTTGCTAGAGTGGAGCCAGGCAGTCCAGCTGAAAGCGCTGGTGTTGAAGCGGGCGATATCATTACGCATTTCAATAGCGTAGGAATAGAAAAATCAGGTGACCTACCACGTTTAGTCGGTAACACGAAACCTGGTGCTCAATCTGTCATTAGCGTCTGGCGTAAGGGCGCGAAAAAAGACTTGAACGTCATAGTCGCTGAGTTAGAAGCAGAGACTAAGGTTGTGAAGAAAGAAGAGAAAAAACCTAAGCATGAACAAACCTTAAATGCATTAGGTTTAATCGTGACGGATTTAAGTGATGCACAAAAACGCGAATTGAAGTTAGACGGTGGCGTGTTGATTGAGTTAGCGGATGGACCTGCAAGTCGCGCTGGTTTACAACCCGGTGATGTCGTGGTCAGACTCAACAATACGGATATCAAAGATGCGAAACAGTTCAATGGACTGGTTGCTAAGCTTGATACCAATAAGAATGCTTTATTGTTAGTCAGACGCGGTGATTCATCTCAGTTCATCCCTTTGCGTCCAACTAAACCTTAATTCGTTAATGCGAAATTAAGCGTTCAGATCAGGGCTGCAATTGCAGCCCTGATTGTTTGAGGGATGGGTGATTCTTTTTTCATGAGAGCGTAGTTTGGTTCATTTCATTTTGTATTCACGTAGTTATTGCCATTTGTGCGATGACATGTTGGCGGCCTTAGAAAGCCTGCGAGCCGAAGGTGATTTTTCTGTTGAAGTGATTGATGTTGATGCAGATGAAGCATTAGTCGAGCGTTATGATGAATTAGTGCCTGTCTTAATGGGGCAGCGAGCTGATCAGCCTCCTCAGCAGTTATGTCATTATTTTTTAGATCTACCTGTGGTGCGGGATTTTCTTACCCGAATTGAAAAATAGGGGGTAAGCTTGGCGCGAATCAGGCTATAAGAGGAATTGTATTTTCAAAAAGACAATTTCTTGGCTGCCTGAATAGCAGATCGAGCTTGTATCACTACAGTCCAGCACAACCCGCCTGTCAGAAGCCTCTGAGGGGCTTGCAAATCCGGTAAAATCCTGACTTGACTGGTTTCCGTAACAAGGCGCTCGCTTGGGGCACGTCCCCAGCCCAGGGCGCTTTTTTTGTATCCACTTGGTTAATGAATAACATACGTAATTTTTCTATCATCGCGCATATCGACCACGGTAAATCCACCTTGGCAGATCGCATCATCCAACTATGTGGTGGTTTATCCGATCGTGAGATGGAGGCGCAGGTACTCGACTCTATGGATCTGGAGCGTGAGCGTGGCATCACGATTAAAGCGCAGACTGCAGCACTGAGTTACAAAGCACGTGATGGCAAAGTCTATAACCTGAATTTAATTGATACCCCAGGTCACGTAGACTTTAGTTATGAAGTCAGTCGTTCACTATCCGCATGTGAAGGTGCGCTGCTTGTAGTCGATGCTTCACAAGGTGTAGAAGCGCAAACAGTCGCTAACTGCTACACCGCACTCGATCTGGGTGTAGAAGTCGTACCCGTATTAAATAAAATTGATTTGCCTTCTGCTGATCCAGACAATGCGATTTCAGAAATTGAAGAAGTGATAGGGATTGAAGCGACGGATGCTGTGCACTGTTCTGCAAAAACAGGCTTGGGTGTGCAAGATGTCTTAGAAGCTTTAATCCAAAAAGTGCCGCCACCTAAAGGTGATCCGGATGCACCTTTGCAAGCCTTGATCGTAGATTCATGGTTTGATAATTATGTGGGTGTGGTGATGTTAGTGCGTGTCATGAACGGCACACTCAAACCCAAAGAAAAAATTCTGTTAATGGCGACAGGCTCACAGCATTTAGTTGAGAGCGTGGGTGTCTTCACACCGAAGTCTATCGCGCGTGAACAACTCTCGGCAGGACAAGTAGGCTTCATCATTTCTGGTATTAAAGAATTAAAAGCTGCTAAGGTCGGCGACACCGTTACCTTGGCAGCTAAACCTGCACCTGCTGCTTTACCTGGTTTTAAAGAAGTGCAGCCACAAGTGTTTGCTGGATTATTTCCTGTCGAAGCTAATCAATATGATGCATTGCGTGATTCATTAGAAAAACTCAAATTGAATGATGCTGCGTTAATGTATGAACCTGAAGTTTCGCAAGCTTTGGGATTTGGATTTCGCTGTGGCTTCTTAGGTTTGTTGCACATGGAAATTGTGCAAGAGCGTCTAGAGCGTGAATTTGGTATGGATCTCATTACCACTGCGCCTACTGTTATTTACGAAGTGGTTTTGCGTGATGGCAGCATGCTGATGGTGGACAATCCTTCTAAGATGCCGGATCCCTCACGCATAGAAGAAGTGCGTGAGCCGATTGTCACCGTCAATCTCTACATGCCGCAAGAATATGTAGGCGCAGTGATTACCTTGTGTACCCAAAAACGTGGTGTGCAAATCAACATGAGTTATCACGGTAAGCAAGTACAACTGACCTATGAAATTCCTATGGCTGAAGTGGTACTCGATTTCTTTGATCGTTTGAAATCGTTATCACGTGGTTATGCATCCATGGATTATGAATTCAAAGAATATCGTGCCGCCGATGTAGTGAAGGTCGATATGTTGATCAACGCTGAGAAGGTTGATGCTCTGGCGATTATTGTGCATCGTGCGAACTCGCAATATAGAGGTCGTGCAGTTGCTGCAAAAATGCGTGAACTCATTCCACGTCAGATGTTTGATGTAGCGATTCAGGCAGCGATAGGATCAAATATTATTTCACGTGAAAATGTGAAAGCCTTGCGTAAAAATGTGCTGGCTAAATGTTATGGCGGCGATATTTCGCGTAAACGTAAGCTCTTAGAAAAACAAAAAGCTGGTAAGAAACGTATGAAGCAAGTCGGTTCAGTTGAAATACCTCAGGAAGCATTCCTGGCAATCCTACAAGTCGAAGAGAAATAAATGAGTCTGCAATCTATATTGGGAAATTTTGCGTTAATCCTGTTTAGCTTAACGATAGTGACCGGCATCATCTGGGCTATAGATCGTTTTTATTTAGGACCGCGTCGTCGTCAGTCTTTGGATGCAGCGTTAGCTGAATATGATGCACGCACAGCGCGTTTATTGGAAAGTGGTGTGAAGGCAGATCCTTCTGGTCGTAAAGAGATCATAGAAAATTTTGATCGTCAGCCAGCTTGGGTAACTTACACAGGTAGCTTCTTTCCTGTTATCGCAGCAGTATTTTTATTTCGCTCGTTTGGATTTGAGCCTTTCAAAATTCCTTCTAGCTCTATGGTGCCGACCTTACAGATAGGCGACCTGATTCTCGTAAATAAGTACATTTATGGAATAAGACTACCAATTATTAATAAAAAAATTATTGATCTTAATAATCCTAAAGCTGGCGATGTCATGGTGTTTAAATTCCCTAAGGATCCTTCTTTGGATTACATCAAAAGGGTAGTGGGCGTGCCAGGTGACAAAATTATTTATAAAAATAAGCGATTGACTGTGAACGGACGTGAGCTTGCTTATGAGAAATTGTCTGATTATCTCGATGAAGAGCGCTTAACGTATTACAGCCATTATCGTGAGAACCTGAATACGATTCAGCACGGCATACTGAATGACGATCGAGTACCTTCTTATGTACCTAGTCCCGATGCCTTTCCTCAGCATGAGTTATGTAGCTATAACTTGGAAGGTTTTGCTTGTACTGTACCGCCAGGGCATTACTTTATGATGGGTGATAACCGAGACAACAGTTTGGATTCACGCTATTGGGGCTTTGTGCCAGATAAAAACATAGTGGGTAAGGCATTCTTTGTTTGGATGAATCTGGGTAATTTCAAACGTATAGGTAGTTTTGATTAAACAAACAGATGATGAAGCAGTCAAACATGCAATTACGTAATCGCTCTCAGTCCATGAGGAACAGACCCACTGTGAACAAACAAAAGGGCATGTCACTCATAGGCTTGCTGAGCACCTTATTTGTGTTGGCTTCGTTTGTTTGGTTGGCTATCCGTATTGTTCCTACGATAGTAGAGTTTTGGGCAGTTGAAAAAGCGGTGGCAGCTGCTAGAGTGGTTGCAAAAACGCCTGCTGACTTAAGAACCACTTTTGACAAAATTGCAGATGCAAGTCACATCCATGCAGTCGATGGAAAATCTTTAGTGATACATGGATCTGGATCTGACATGCAGATTAGTTTTAGCTATCAAAAAGTTATACCTTTGGCGACAATCCCGCTCGCAGGTCCTGCCAGTCTGATGATTGATTATCACGGCTCAACTGAGGCAGAAAAATCGGGCAAATCGGAGTAAGTATCCTGAAATCCACTATCGACATCGCGCTGCTGCAAGAACGCTTAGGACATACGTTCAAAAATCCTGTGTTGTTACAACAGGCTTTAACGCATCGTAGTCATAGCAGTGCGCATAATGAACGATTGGAATTTTTAGGTGATTCAGTATTGAACTGTGTCGTTGCTTCCGTGTTATTTGATCGATATAGCAAAATCGATGAAGGTGATCTTTCACGATTACGCGCGAATCTCGTTAAACAACAATCTCTGTATGAAATTGCGCAAAGAATTGAGCTGTCTAATTTTTTACGGCTTGGTGAAGGTGAATTGAAATCAGGTGGCTTTCGTAGGCCCTCAATTTTGGCGGACACCTTAGAAGCTTTGTTCGGTGCGATTTTTCTAGATTCTGGTTTTGATGCGGCCTCTAGCGTGATTAGCGCTATGTATATCCCCATACTCGATACCGTTGATCCTAAAACTTTAGGTAAAGATGCCAAGACCTTGTTACAAGAATTTTTACAAGGTAAAAAAATCGCACTGCCTCAATACAATGTAGTAGCAACACATGGTGCTGCACATAATCAAGAATTCGAAGTTGAATGTTTGGTGCCTAAGTTAGACATTCAAGTGTTTGGAACGGGTGGTAGTCGCCGTGCCGGAGAACAAGCTGCAGCAAAATCAGCGCTAGAAGCAGTACAAACCGCATTAGCAAAAGCGCCAGTTGCTGTGAAAAAGAATAAGCCACGCACCACACAGTTAAAACTAGCTGGCATTGCCACCATACAGCCCGATGCGCCTACTGCTCATATGGAAATGCCTAAATCCAGTAAGACTGCAAAAGGGCAGAGTAAAAAATCTGATCAAGATAGTCATGCACATGCAGCGCATGAAGAAGTAAATGATTCAAACACACAGCAAACACAATCTCATACAGAGGATGTGAATCAGCCTGATTTGTTAAAAACAAATGCAGAAGAAGTTCCATCAGCGGGATCTGGTCAAAGTAAATCAGCATGACACAAACAACGGTCAACGAAGATTTTCGATGTGGTTATATTGCCATCGTTGGAAGACCGAATGTAGGTAAATCTACGCTGATGAATAAACTCATAGGCGCAAAAATCAGTATCACCTCGCGTAAAGCACAAACCACACGACATCGCATCACGGGTATACAAACTCGATCCGATGCACAGTTCATCTACATTGACACACCGGGTTTTCAAACGCGTCATAACAACGCATTAAATAAAACATTAAATCGCACGGTGAGTAACACCTTGGTTTCTTGTGATGTGGTGTTGTTTGTCGTTGAAGCAGGAACCTTTGATGCAGCAGATCAGCAGGTGCTAGAACAAATACCTAAAGGTGTGCCTGTTATTTTAGTCATTAACAAAGCAGACAAGATCAAAGACAAAGCATTACTGATGCCGTTTGCACAAAAGGTAGCGGGGCAACGTGATTTTGCTGCCATCGTGCCGGTGTCAGCGCGTCAAGGTTTTCAACTTGATCAGCTAGAAGCAGAGATTCGAACTTATTTACCCAACAACGCGCCTATCTTTAGTGAAGACGATATCACTGACCGTAGTGAAAAATTTCTGGCGACAGAAATCGTGCGTGAAAAAGTATTTCGCTATGTAGGCGATGAACTGCCTTACACCAGCACAGTCGTGTTAGAAAAATTTGAACAAGAAGGTCAGCTCAGAAGAATTTTTGCTGCTATCTTGGTCGAACGCGACATGCATAAAGCTATGGTGATCGGCAATAAAGGCGCGCGACTCAAAGAAATTTCTAGTACTGCGCGATTAGATATGGAAAAACTCTTTGGCGGCCCAGTGTATTTAGAAATTTGGGTGAAGGTGAAATCAGGTTGGGCTGATAATGAAGCAGGGTTACGTGCTTATGGCTACGAATAAACGAGCCATCCCCTTAGATGACAGCGAGCTAACCGCTGATCAAGCTGCTGAGCAAGTCGCTGTACAGACATCTGCTGTGATGCCTGCAACCACAACTTCAAGTAAGAAACGTGTTGCCTCCATACGACCTGTAGTGCAAAGCCGTCCGCAAGAGCGAGAACACCGTGTGACGGGTGAGCCTGGCTTTGTATTACATAGCTATCCCTATAAAGAAACTAGTTTGATCGTGAATGTATTTTCGCGTGAACATGGTCGAGTGGCATTGATTGCAAAAGGTGCTAAGCGTCCTCATTCAAAACTGCGTGGTGTATTACAAACCTTTCAGCCTTTACAGTTGAGTTGGAGTGGAAAATCAGAAGTACGCACATTGATAGGTGCGGAATGGGTAGGTGGTTTATTACCGCTAGAACGTTCTGCACTGTTGTGTGGGTTTTATTTGAACGAGTTACTCGTTAAATTACTCGCGCGTGATGATGCACACCCTGTTTTATTTGATCATTATGTTTCTGCACTCAATCAACTCGCCCATGAAGAAGCGCCTGCTATCGTTTTACGTAAGTTTGAACTAGCCTTACTCAAAGAAACCGGTGTCATAGGTAGTTTGACGTATTGCACAAGTGCTAAACAAGAAGTGCAGCCAGATTTGCTGTATGTGTTTGATCCTGAGCGCGGTGCTAGAGAAGCATGGGCAAGTGACAATGTGCCTGTGGTGTCCGGTAAAACTTTGCTCGATATGGCTGCAGAAGATTATCAAGATGGGCAAACGCAGACGCAAAGTAAATTTTTAATGCGCCATTTGCTAGCCCATCATTTAGGTGGCACACCGCTAAATACACGCCAAATCTTAATCGACTTATTACAGCTATAAAACAGCTTAACCTTTGATTGGTTATAATTTTCCTCTATGAGTTTTCTACAACCCCACCATGCCAGCTTAGATCTGGGCGTCAATATAGATCACGTCGCTACCTTGCGGAATGCAAGAGGCACCGTTTATCCCGATCCACTTCAAGCAGCATTGTTAGCGGAACGCGCTGGTGCTGATGCAATTACTTTGCACTTGCGAGAAGATCGCCGCCATATACGCGATGCAGATGTTGAAGCGATACGTCCACAAATCACCACCCGCATGAATTTAGAATCTGCAGTTACGTCTGAAATGCTAGATTTTGCATGCCGTATCTTGCCGCATGATGTGTGTTTGGTTCCTGAGCGACGTAATGAAGTCACCACCGAAGGTGGTTTAGATGTGCGTCGTTTTTTTAATGAAGTGCAGGCTGCAGTAAAACAATTAGAACAACATAAGATTCGCGTTTCACTGTTTATCGATGCAGACAAAGAGCAAATTACTGCAGCAGCAGAAGCAGGTGCGCCAGTAATTGAATTGCATACAGGACGTTATGCTGATGCGCATAATGAAGCGGAACAAGCCAAAGAATTTCAGCGTATACGCGATGCAGTACAAGTGGGCATTCAGCTAGGATTAAAAGTCAATGCGGGTCATGGCTTGCACTATCAGAATGTGCAAGCGATTGCTGCGCTGCCTGACATTACTGAACTCAATATTGGTCATGCTATCGTTGCGCATGCAGTCTTTGTGGGCTGGGAAAATGCGGTACGTGAAATGAAAGTATTAATGATCAAAGCCAGATCAGGTGTCATTGCTAAGGATGGCCGTGCATGATTTATGGGATAGGCACTGATATTTTGCAAATTAACCGACTTGAACAAGCACTTCAACGTCGTGGTGAACGATTTGCAGAAAAAATATTAGGTCCTCAAGAGTTGGAAAAATATCATCGTCGTAAAGCAAAAGTAGAAGCACGAGGCTTACGTTTTCTGGCCACGCGCTTTGCGGCGAAAGAAGCGTTTTCTAAAGCGATAGGGTTGGGTATGCGCATGCCTATGACGTGGCGTTCTATGCAAGTCTTAAACGCACCGAGTGGTAAACCTATCGTTGTGACCAGTGGTGCTTTGACAGAATTTATGCGTCAGCATGGATTGAGTGCGCATGTCACCATCACGGATGAAATTGATTATGCGGTTGCCTTTGTTGTAGTGGAGAAGATATGAATAAAAATAAATCAGCTAACCATGCGTTTATGCCAGTGATGCTCGATGTAGAAGGGCTGCAATTAAATGAGCATGATTTACGTCGACTACGCCATCCCTTAACAGGCGGCGTTATTTTATTTGCGCGTAACTATGAAAATCGTCAACAACTGGTTGCCTTGTGTGATGCGATTCATGCTGAGCGTCCTGATGTATTGATAGCAGTTGATCACGAAGGTGGACGTGTACAACGTTTTCGTAGTGATGGCTTTACACGCTTACCTGCTATGCGCTTGTTAGGCGAATTATGGGATCGCGATGTGCTCGCTTCTTGTAAAGCAGCGACTGACTTGGGTTATGTGCTTGCTGCTGAATTGCGTGCTTGTGGTGTGGATTTATCTTTTACACCCGTATTAGATTTAGATTATGGTGAATCTGGTGTTATTGGTGATCGTGCATTTCATCGTGATCCACGTGTCGTGACGATGCTCGCTAAAAATGTGAATCATGGATTGATGTTGGCCGGCATGTCGAATTGCGGTAAACATTTTCCTGGACACGGCTTTGTGAAAGCAGATTCACATACTGAAATTCCAGTAGATGAACGACAGACTGCAGATATTCTGAAAGAAGATGCTGCACCTTATGATTGGTTGGGTATGAGTCTGACAGCCGTCATGCCTGCCCATGTCATCTATCCTGAATTTGATTCTCATCCTGCAGGTTTTTCAAAAAAATGGCTGAGCCATTTGCGTAAAGAAATCGGATTTGAAGGTGTTATTTTCAGTGATGATTTATCGATGGAAGGTGCGAGTGTTGCAGGTAATGTCGTGCAAGGAGCACATGCGGCACTAAAAGCGGGTTGCGATATGGTTTTAATTTGCAACTCACCTGATAAAGCAGATCAATTACTAGCAGGGTTGGATAGCTCAGTTGCTGTTAACGCTGCAGCCTCTGCAGAACGACTTGCTCGACTCATGCCAGTTGATAGTCCTAAAGACTGGGCTACCCTACAACAAGATAAACGCTATCAAGCAGCGAAAGAAGCAGTCTTAGCTTTACGCTGAGATCGTTCATAGAAATAACGCAATGGCGACATCTGATTCTGCAGCGCAGTCTGATCCTAAGCCAGACGATAAGTTAGACGCGCTACCAGAGTCGCGGGAAGCCGTGTTGGCTGAAGTGGCAGCACTGCCGCATTTGCCAGGTGTATATCGTTATTTTGATGCGCAAGATCGATTGCTCTATGTAGGCAAAGCACGTGATTTAAAAAAACGCGTATCAAGTTATTTTCAAAAAAACTTAGCAAGTCCACGCACTGCCATGATGGTAGAGCGCATCGCACGTTTAGAAACAACCGTCACACGTAGTGAAGCCGAAGCGCTGATATTAGAAAACAATCTCATTAAAACGCAGCAACCGCGTTTTAATATTTTGTTTAGAGATGATAAGTCTTATCCGTATCTCAAATTGTCGGGTGGAGAATTTCCACGTATGGCGTACTACCGAGGCGCAGTCGATAAAAAAAATCAATACTTCGGTCCATTTCCTAGTGCTTGGGCAGTTAAAGAATCGATGCAAATTTTGCAGAAGATTTTTTTACTCCGCACTTGTGAAGACTCCGTATTTAGCAACCGTACTCGTCCTTGCTTATTGCATCAAATTCAACGCTGTAGTGGCCCCTGCGTTAACTTCATCTCCAAAGAAGATTACACAACGGATGTAGAAAATGCTGCGCAATTTTTACGGGGTCGTCAAACTGAATTGATGTCTTCGCTAGAACAAAAAATGCAGGGCTTTGCGAATGAATTGAAATTCGAACAAGCTGCATTAGTGCGCAATCAAATCACAGCACTCTCACGTATTTTGCATCAACAAACTATGGAGACGGGTAGTGATGCCGATATCGACATCATTGCTGTAGTGGTGCAGGGTGGTCGTGCTTGTGTGAATCTGGCTATGGTGCGAGGTGGACGTCATTTAGGTGATAGGGCTTATTTCCCACTGCATGTTGATAACGCATTAGCTGTAGAGAGTTCTATACAAGCTGAAGTGCTGAAAGCGTTTTTAGCGCAGCACTATGTGGATAAATTCATTCCATCAGTTTTGATACTGAATCTTGAATTAGATGAGCCCGAGTTAATGCTGGTCTTGATGGAGCAATGCGGACATCGCATCAATTTACTATTTCAGCCACAGGGACAACGTCGCCAATGGCAAGAAATGGCAATCAAAGGTGCGGAATTGTCTCTCGCGCGTTTATTAGCTGAGCAAGGCTCGCAGCAATCACGCACTCGTTCACTAGTCGATACCTTAGGCTTAGACATAGCTGAAATTGATACCTTGCGCATAGAGTGTTTTGACATCAGTCATACGCAAGGTGAGGCAACGCAGGCTTCTTGTGTGGTGTTTCATCATCACCAAATGCAAAGCGGTGAATATCGTCGCTATAACATTGAAAACATCACACCTGGCGATGACTATGCCGCTATGCGTCAAGTCTTAACACGGCGCTATGAAAAAATTGCCAATGGTGACGGCGTCATGCCCGATATTGTTTTAATCGATGGCGGCAAAGGGCAGGTCGAAATCGCACGGCAAGTTTTATCAGAGCTGGGATTTGATATTGGACTTATCGTTGGTGTTGCTAAGGGTGAGGGTCGCAAAGTCGGATTAGAGGTTTTGATCTTTGCGGATGGCAGGGCAGTCATGGAGCTGGGTAAAGAATCTGCTGCGCTGATGTTAATTGCGCAAATACGCGATGAAGCCCACCGATTTGCCATCACAGGCATGCGCGCAAAACGCGCTAAAGCGCGTCAGACATCAAGGCTGGAAGAAATAGAGGGCATAGGCGCGAAACGCCGCCAAAAGCTGCTAGCGCGCTTTGGTGGCCTGCGTGGAGTGATGGACGCCAGTGTCGAAGAATTAGCCTCTGTCGATGGCATTTCTCGTCAATTGGCAGAAGACATTTATCGACAATTACATTAAATTATCTACAGACTTTTGCGCTATCCTAGGTCTACATTTTGCGCTGAGCGAAATAATGATCAGTAATCGGATGATTAACGGTTTAAGATCTGGCTTATTGCTGTTCCATTTACTATTTCAATTGAATTCTTTCGATGCCATTTAATATCCCCATCCTGCTCACCTGGATGCGCGTAGCGATGATTCCTATGGTTGTCGGCGTATTCTTTTTGCCCGATGGCTGGCTGACTCTGGAAGAGAGCGGCATCATTTCTAGCGCCATCTTCATCATCGCTGCAGTGACTGATTGGTTTGATGGTTTTCTGGCGCGTAGATGGAATGAAGTCTCGGCATTTGGAGCTTTTTTAGATCCAGTCGCCGATAAATTACTGGTTGCTGGTGTGTTATTGCTCTTGCTTCAGCTAGACAGGACTAATTTTGTTATCGCCTTCATCATCATTGGCAGAGAAATCACCATAAGCGCCTTGCGTGAATGGATGGCGCAAATTGGCGCCTCTAAATCGGTTGCGGTTAGCTCAATTGGAAAAATAAAGACTGCAGCTCAAATGGTGGCAATTCCACTGCTGCTCTATGGTCAGCCCATAGGTTCACTGGATATTCTGTGGCTAGGCCAGCATCTCCTTGAAATTGCAGCGATTTTAACGATTTGGTCCATGCTGTATTACCTGCAAAAAGCCTGGCCTACCATTAAAGACAGCGTAGGCAATTAAACTGCTTAGAGTATGTTGGCTTGACAAAATTCCCCCTCAAGCTATAATTCCGCTTCTGTTTTACGCGGGAGTAGCTCAGTTGGTAGAGCGCAACCTTGCCAAGGTTGAGGTCGAGAGTTCGAGACTCTTCTCCCGCTCCAGAATGCTTGAAAAGGGAAGCCTTCCAGCTTCCCTTTTTCATTAAATGTGGTTTGATGAGAACTCAATAACGCTGCGTTTGCTTGGGCACGTAATGATGTTCGCGGTTACAATACGCACCCTTGGCGCGGTAGCAAAGCGGTTATGCAGTGGCCTGCAAAGCCATCTAGGGCGGTTCGACTCCGCCCCGCGCCTCCAAACACTTTAAAAAAGCGCCAAGGCGCTTTTTTTATTGATTGAGTGATTTAGAATAACGACTTCGGGGAAAAACCCGTAAGTCCCACTTATAGCCTGAGTGGTGAAATTGGTAGACACAGCGGACTTAAAATCCGCCGCTTACCCGAGAGGGGGCGTACCGGTTCGATTCCGGTCTCAGGCACCAGTACCCATGCGCCTTTTAGAGCTTCCACGTTCTAAAAGGCGTTTTTTATTGGTTTTCGCGTTGCACATTGCCTTAACAATTCCAAACTCCATTCAAATGTTTGAAGGGCTTGTAACGCGCTATCAACCTTCCACAAACACTAGATGAAAAATACGCTATTTAGTGAGCAGTAAATTGAAAAGCAGTTATATAAAATGGACTGTTTTACAATTAGCAAAGTTGCGGGCTACAGAGCTTGTCGCAGACGCTTGGTTTTAGGAGAGGCACAACATCCCAATCGTCATTAAACGCTTCAAAAGCGTTGCTAGGCTTGCTATTAGGCGTATGGAAGACTTAAGTGCAAGTGGTAGAAACAAAGCCACGTACAAAACTTATATACAAGCTATTAACAATTACCTAATACCGTTATTAGGCAATCACAATGTCGACAAAATCGACAATGCAGTACTAGCCAAGTTTGAGCGTGAACGATTAGATGTGATGGGTAAGGTGCCCAGTGCCAGTGTCATCAACAATCACAACTCTGCATTGAACAGAGTATTTGATGAAGCACTAGAAGGTGGGTACATGACTAAGTTTCAAGTACCACTGCTACGCAACAATGGCATTAACTTATAACAGATTAACGGTATAAACACTGGCAAAGCACATGGGAACTAGTGTCACAATGATTGAACAACATTATGCTCATATACTGCTAAGAAAATTAGCACAATAGATAGCGGGTGGATAGGATGAATGTAGAGATGATAAAGAACTAAAGTTTGAATTTTTATTTTACTCAAATAATAAATTTAAAAAATACACAAAAAAATGAATCGAATAATTAAATTACTGTTTATTTTTATAAATGTCGCTGCTTTCAATAGCGCAATGGCACAAAGCAATCTGCCACCTTGTATTGATGTAGATAATAAAAATTGGAATTCATGTGTTGGTTCAATTATTAATTCCAATGGTGATGTTTATTTTGGGGAATTTTCAAAAGGAATTCCTAATGGACAAGGAAGATATGAGTACGCAAATGGTGCCAAATACTTTGGTGAAATAAAATTTAGTAAGAGGCATGGAAAAGGAATTTCTATTTACAGTGATGGTGATAGTTATATAGGTGAATATAAAGATAATAATCGAAACGGTAAAGGAACATTAATTTACTCAAATGGGGACAAATATATAGGTGAATTTAAAGATGAGCTAAAGCATGGTGATGGAATATTATTTTATATCGATGGGCGAGTGCCTTTGCAGGGAGAATGGAAGTATGCAAAATTTGTGCGCTCAGCAAATGTAAATTTACAATCAGCCGCTAATCAATTTCAAATTGAAAACCAATTTAAATATTTGATGAATGATATTGCTGTACAGAAGAAAGAGCCTGTACTAGAAGAAAAAAAATTTGTAGCTGCAAAAATAGAGAAAAAAGAATCAATAAATGAAAAATCAGAGTTAATAGTAAATTCAAGTAATCCAGATTCTGATGGAGTGTTTACTATTGATGTTTTAATTAAAGCAGAAATAGCTTCGCTGAAAATAAATGGAAGAGAGGAGGGCGGAAGGGAAAATGGAAAATATTCAATTAAGCGAGTAGCAAAAATAGGTATAGATAATCAATATGAAATTGAAGCTATGGATATCTATGGTGGAAGGTATAAAAAAACAATTTCAGTTACTCGCGAAGTCGTAGCTAATAGTGCTGTTGTTTACGCAGAGTTAAATCCAGCCTTAGTAAAAATTCAAGCAAGTAAAGATGCTGTAGCAGTCGTTATTGGCATTGCTAATTATAAAAATCTACCTCGTGCAGACTATGCAAATGAGGATGCGCTAGTATTTTATGACTACGCAATACGTGGACTAGGAATAAAGCCTGAAAATATAAAACTCCTTGTAGACGCAGATGCGGGACAAGGAGAGATACTTAAAGCATTTAAAACTTGGTTGCCAGCTCGTG
The DNA here is from genome assembly GCA_947454475.1 of Oxalobacteraceae bacterium. Classification (GTDB taxonomy): domain Bacteria; phylum Pseudomonadota; class Gammaproteobacteria; order Burkholderiales; family Burkholderiaceae_D; genus Pernthalerella. Next base: position 3,642 of record CANGLD010000027.1, on the reverse strand, counting down.
TTAAGGCGACTACGGATGTTTATGTTTACTATAGTGGGCATGGGTTGCCATCCGCTGACGGACAAACGCTTTACCTACTGCCACAGCAAGCAGACAGGGATTTGATTGAAGATACAGCAGTAGCCCAAAGTCGTATAAACGCAGCTATACAAGCAGCTAAACCAAAGTCAGTCACAATATTTTTAGACAGCTGCTATAGCGGCGCAGCACGTACAGGGCAAACACTACTTGCTAGTGCACGTCCTATTTCACTAAAAGCTAATACACAAACCTTCCCCGCAGAGTTTACTGTCTTTACTGCTAGTACAGCAGAGCAAATATCAAGTAGTAGCAATGAACTAAAGCATGGCATATTCAGCTATTACTTGATGAGGGGTATGGAAGGTGATGCTGATGCAAACAAAGATGGCAAGATAACCGCAGGTGAGATGCATACTTACTTAAGTGAGAATGTGGCTAAGCAAGCAAGCCTTGCTAATAGAGTACAGAATCCGCAGCTCGCAGGTGATGCTAATAGAGTATTGGTTGGTAAGTAGTGTCGAGCTGATAAGGCAACATTATGGGCATGTACTGTTAAGAAAATTAGCACACGAGATAGCGGGTGGATAGGATGACGACTATGAAGAACAATTTACTAAAGAATTTAACGGCTGCAACCGTAATTATTTTTACGGTTGGTGAAGTTTGGGCTGAGGAAGTTAAAAATCCAAATAATCTTCTGCCTTGCCCTAGTATTGAATCATCAAAAACAAGAGATTTTGGTTCTGGTAGTCGCACAGAAAAATGGAATAACTGCTGGGGAAAATATACGATTGAATTTAGACTTAGTCATAAGGGTGATGTATACGAAGGTGAGTGGCGTGATGGGAGTCCTAATGGTAAAGGAAATTATTATCATCTTGCTGATAATCAGTTCAAAGGTGACAAATATAACGGTGATATAAAAGATGGCAAAAAAAATGGACAGGGTATAAATTATTTCGCAAATGGTAATAAGTATATTGGTGAATTTAAAGATGGTAGAAGGCATGGGCAAGGAAAATTTATCTATGCTGATGGTAGACCTACAAATGAAGGAAATTGGTTGGATGGACAATTTGTTAAATCAGATTCAAATGAGCAAATTGCATCACAAAAAACTGAAGTTGCTTCTAAAGATGAAAAGAGATTAGACGAAGAAAAACGTAATCGAGCGCAGTCAAGTAATAATCAACGTGTCAATTTACAAGTATCAAATACTCAGCCAAACGATGATGGTGATTTTGTAATTAATATACAAACTAATGCTGATACAGCATCATTAAAAATAAATGGAGAAGAGTTTGGTGGTAAAGCGGATGGTAGTTATGCGATTAAGCGAGTAGCAAGAGCTGGACAAGAGACAAAATTTAAGATTATTGCAAGAGATACAGGCGGTAATATCAGCGAAAAAATAATATCAGTTACCCGTCAAGTCACAGCCTCCAATAATGTTAAGTATGCGGAGCTCAACCCAGCTCAGATAAAAAAACAAATTGAGCGTGATGCAGTTGCTATCATTATTGGTATAGCTGAATACAAAAATTTGCCTAAAGCTGAATTTGCAAATGATGATGCAAGAGTATTTTATGACTACGCAATAAGAGGTTTGGGAATAAAAGAGATGGAAAGATTACTGCAGGTGAGATGCACGCATATTTAACAGAGAATGTAGCGAAGCAAGCAAGCTTAGCTAATCGTGTTCAGCAACCTCAGTTAACTGGTGATGCTAATAGAGTGCTGGTTGGACGATAAGGGGGGGCAACAAAAAGTGAATTCAGGCGGAAGTTATCAAGTTTCTGACTTATTTTTATATTAGAAAAGTGCTAAGAAGTAGTAAATTAGTAAGATTAAAATACATTTTATTAACTAAAAGTTAAATAATTGATTGTCAAAATATTATTTTTGTGTGGTCGCTATTAAATCCAAACAGCTATTGAAGTAAAATAAAAAAAATAAATAAAAATACTAGGTCATCTTATTTTTGGAAAGGAACTCGCCATGAGTTTGATTTCACAAATATCGCCATCCAATTTAGTCAAATACATATCACCGATAAGAACTGCTATTGAAGTTGAAAGAGGTAGTGACGGAAGTAAATTCCAAGTGGATGTTAAGCCAATGTCAAAAATTGACGCTGCTCATAACTTGAAAGGCAGTATTGTCGATAAAAAAGTGTGAGTGGCATAATCAAAATTTGCTCGCCGAGTTTTGGATATTTCTTTTAACTCATTGCTCACTTACCAAAACAAGTTTTTTACCTGAGAATATTTGGTTTTATCTTAGAGCTGAGTTGCATTTACTAATAACCCCAATCACCATATCCAAGAATAGCGACATCCATATTCGACTTGGGATAAAGAAATCCTGATGTATTAGCGTAAATCTTGGCATTCACGTTCATGCATTTCTCTTTCTCTGACTAGCTTTTCATAGTTCTCGTTAGGATTTTCTTTTTTATATTCATCTTGTTTGGCTTCTACGCATTTTTCAAAAGCAGATCTGCAGCCACTCAACAGGATGAGGCAGCTAAATATCATGACGTAAAGTGGAATATATGTTTTTTTCATATGGTTCTTCTCTTAGATATTCTGGATATTTTAACGATGTGTTTTATCTTTCCTCAGTGCTAAATTATAGTTGATTTACTTTAAGGTCTAGTGCATAAAAATTTAGCATAAGATCTTATTAATTTGGATTCTGCTATAGTGATATTAATTAACTAATTAAATTGAGAGCACACAATTTTTGACTTTTTGTAAAATACTATGACTATTTATTTGAGAAATACCGTATTCATCTTATTCATTACTTTGTTCAGTGCACCATCGTTTGCGAAACTCACTAAGGTATATTTCACCTGTGAAGGTAATAACCGTGTATTGCTCGTAGTTGATCCATCGAGCACAGAAAGAATCGATGCAATACAAGTGAATAAAGAAGAATTTAAAATATGTGATGAAGATGGTGATGTACTCACTTTTAAGAAAAATATCTGTAGTGTTAAAAGTAGTGAAGTGAAATTTAATTTATCTACCAAAGAACTAATCCTGAATCAGCAATCCAAGCCCGTAGTTTTTAAATGCCGTTAATTTTTATTAATTTGACAAAATATTTTTAATAATGAAATCCTCTCAAATATATCTGCGCTTCATAGCTCTTTCAAAGGTTATAGAAAAATCATCAATTCTTCCAGTTTTAGATCCTATCGAGGAAAGAATGCTCAATGTGATTGCTATGGCAAATACAAATAAAGAACGTTTGTCTGTAAAAGATATGATGAGTAAATCCGATATTTCTTCGCCAGCCACTATGCATAAAAATATTCAATCTTTAATTTCAAAAGGATGGATTTTTCTTGAGGAAACGAGTGATGCGAGAAGAAAGCAGTTGCAACTCACTAAAGAAACATTAAAGTATTACACCAAACTAGGTCATGCATTAGAAAAATCAATTAAATAGATTTTCCGAATGAAAAATTTATTGGGATTATCAAAAATAAAGCTATTAATAGCGATGACCTTTGGTTATGGATCTTTTTATTTTTTGAATAATTATTTGACCAAAGGCTTATACATAGCACCTGGTGCGCATATTATCCATTTGCCGAGCGGTGTGAAAATG
>CANGLD010000026.1 GCA_947454475.1 Oxalobacteraceae bacterium | reverse complement strand
CTGCGAGCTAGCGTGTAGCGAGTTCGGGTTGCTGCAACCAAAGTACCTGGGGTAGATTCCAATCCAAAGCTTTCTGCAGTAATCGTGACATGACTTCCTAATGGAATTTCATGCTCGTCTTGAAAAACTTCTTGGGATACAGCGCGTGGCGAGGATGCATGAGCGATTTGTAGTGCCTCAGCTGCAGATAATTTCTCAGGCTGACCGTGACCACATGCTGCCATTCTGTCCATCCACGCTAACACTTGCGGTGTTGCATCCAAGATGCCTGCCACTGGAGGCACACGCGTGCGTGTAAACCAAAGTGGGTGATAAATCGCATAGTCAGCCAGGCAAGGTGCAGAGCCCAATACATAATCTTGACCATCCAACATACTGGCAATCCGACGCAAATAACTTTTATACGCTGCAGTTGCTTCTGGAACCGGCATACGTGGTGCGTTATTGCGCATTGCTGCACGATCTTGCGCAAATATTTTCAATTGCTCAGCATCGGGAAACATCGCTTGCGCACCCTTAGGCTGAAAGTTATATGCCATCGCCGTTTGAAATAAAGTGCTATCTGCCCATTGCGCTAACACTCTTGCTACACCTTTCAGTGCTGTTGGATAAAGTGCTGCTACAGGCGCTGTCTGTTCTAAGAAATCACAAATCAAGGCTGTATCGCAATACACATCCGCACCGACTTGCAAAATTGGGGTACGCCTATAGCCACCTGTTAATGCAATGACATCCGGTTTCGGCATGATCATAGGAATATGTACCGAGCGCCAAGCGAGGTTTTTTGCCCCTAAAATCAAACGAATTTTTTCAGCGAATGGCGAGTTCGGGTAGTGGTGCAAAATCAGGTCGCTCATACAGTTTTCCTAGCTTGGAGATGAATCGATAAAAAGAGTTTGCGGGTATACTGCCGGAAATTGACGTTGACGTAAACGTCATCTCTTCTACCCCAAAAAAAGAACGTCCGGAGACCCTCCATGACTGACCTTTCTGTGTCCCAGAATCTGGCAGGTTATAAACCTGTAAACAAAGTTCGTTTCGTGACTGCCGCTTCCCTTTTTGACGGCCATGATGCTTCCATCAACATCATGCGACGCATACTGATGTCGCAAGGCGCAGAAGTTATTCACTTGGGACACAACCGCTCAGTGGATGACATCGTCACCGCCGCTCTACAAGAAGATGCGCAAGGTATTGCCATCTCCAGTTATCAAGGTGGCCATGTTGAATACTTTAAATACATGATCGATCTACTCCGCCAACGTGGTGGTGCACATATCAAAGTATTCGGGGGTGGCGGTGGTGTCATCGTACCGGCTGAAATTAAAGAGTTACATGATTACGGTGTTACGCGCATCTTCAGTCCAGAAGATGGTCAGCGCATGGGTTTAGTAGGCATGATTGAATACATGGTGCATGCCTGTGACAGCGATCTGTCGCAATATGCGCCAACCGCGATAAATGCCCTTGCCGTCTCTGAGCTGCAAACTCGTCAGCGCGCACTCGCTCAACTCATTACTGCTTTAGAAAATGGCAAAGCTAGTAACGAACTCAAACAAGCTTTGCATACAGCAGCAGCAAAAACTAACGTCCCAGCTTTAGGCATCACAGGTACAGGTGGTGCAGGTAAATCATCCCTCACAGATGAATTAATCCGTCGTCTACGTCTGGATCAGGAAGACGCCTTACAAATCGCACTGATTTCGATCGACCCTTCGCGTCGTAAATCCGGTGGTGCATTACTAGGTGACCGTATACGTATGAATGCGATAGCACCATGGGCAGGTAAACAACAAGTGTTTATGCGTTCTCTAGCCACTCGTGAAGCAGGTTCAGAAATTTCACAAGCACTACCCGATGTAATTGCTGCTTGTCGTGTCGCAGGGTTTGATTTGGTGATCGTTGAAACATCTGGCATAGGGCAAGGCGATGCCGCGATTGTGCCGCATGTGAATTGCAGCATGTATGTGATGACACCAGAATTCGGTGCAGCATCACAATTAGAAAAAATCGACATGCTCGATTTTGCTGATTTTGTCGCTATCAATAAATTTGATCGCAAAGGATCACAAGACGCATTACGCGATGTCGCGAAACAATATCAACGTAACCGTGAACTCTGGTCACAAAATCCAGAGCAAATGCCGGTCTTTGGCACACAAGCATCACGCTTTAATGATGATGGTGTTACAGCGCTCTACCAAGGCTTATTGCCACGTTTAAAAGAACTCGGTTTACAACTTAAACCAGGCAAACTAGCAGAAGTACATGTACGTTTTTCTTCTGGACGAAATGCCATTGTGCCGCCAGCACGTTCACGCTATTTAGCTGAAATCGCTGACACCATTCGTCATTATCATAAGCGCGTTGAAAAACAAGCAGTACTAGCCAGAGAACGCCAACAGTTAACTGAAACCAAACGCATGCTGGCTGATGCAAATAAATCGATTGCTCTTGATGATTTAATTCATCAACGTGATTTAGCGCTCGACGGCGAATCCAAACAACTACTCACCACTTGGCCGGCAATACAAGCGACTTACTCCGGTGAAGAACATGTGACCACAGTGCGCGATAAAGAAATTCGCACGCGCTTAAGTTGGGAAACACTGTCAGGCAACTCCATACGCAAAGTCTCTTTACCTAAATATCATGATCATGGTGATTTACTTGCATGGCTCATGAAAGAAAATCTTCCTGGTGTGTTTCCATACACAGCTGGAGTTTTCCCTTTTAAACGCGAGAATGAAGATCCCACGCGTATGTTTGCTGGTGAAGGCGATGCGTTCCGTACTAACCGTCGCTTTAAACTTGTTTCTGAAGGTATGCCTGCAAAACGGCTATCAACTGCTTTCGATTCGGTGACTTTATATGGCGCTGATCCAGCTCGTCGTCCCGACATCTACGGCAAAGTCGGTAACTCTGGTGTATCCATCGCCACCTTAGATGACATGAAAGTGTTGTACGACGGTTTTGATTTATGCGATCCATCAACCTCGGTCTCCATGACGATTAATGGCCCAGCTCCCAGTATCTTGGCTATGTTTATGAATACGGCGATTGATCAGCGCATACAAAAATTTGAAACTGAAAAAAATCGACAAGCCACAACAGAAGAAGTAGCAGAGATTCGCGCTTGGGTTTTACAAAATGTACGTGGCACCGTGCAAGCTGACATCTTGAAAGAAGATCAGGGACAAAACACTTGTATTTTTTCTACTGAATTTTCCTTAAAAGTCATGGGCGATATTCAACAATATTTTGTTGATCATAAAGTCCGTAATTTTTATTCTGTCTCTATCTCGGGTTATCACATCGCTGAAGCCGGTGCAAATCCGATTTCTCAACTCGCATTTACGCTCTCGAATGGCTTTACTTTTGTAGAAGCCTATCTTGCACGTGGCATGCAGATTGATGACTTCGCACCGAATCTTTCATTCTTCTTCTCCAACGGCATGGATCCGGAGTACACCGTATTAGGCCGCGTTGCACGTCGCATCTGGTCTGTAGCTATGCGCGAGAAATATGGCGCAAATGATCGCTCACAAAAACTGAAATACCACATACAAACTTCTGGCCGATCACTCCATGCCCAAGAAGTTGACTTCAATGACATACGTACTACGCTACAAGCATTGATTGCCATTTACGATAACTGCAACTCACTGCATACCAATGCTTACGACGAAGCCATCACCACACCAACCGATGAATCAGTTCGTCGCGCCTTGGCAATTCAACTCATCATTAACCGTGAGTGGGGTTTAGCAAAAAATGAAAATCCTAGTCAAGGTTCCTTTGTGATTGAAGAACTGACTGACTTAGTCGAAGAAGCCGTCATGCAAGAATTTGAACGCATTGCTGAACGCGGTGGTGTATTAGGTGCCATGGAAACAGGCTATCAACGTAGCAAGATTCAAGAAGAGTCCATGTTGTATGAACATAAGAAACATGACGGTAGCTTACCTATCATCGGAGTGAATACTTTCCGCAATCCTAAGGGCGACACTATCCCTCAACAATTAGAGTTAGCCCGCTCCACCGATGATGAAAAACAATCGCAGCTCAAACGCTTAGAAGATTTTCATGCGCTGCATAAAAATGTATCTAGCCTTGCTCTAGCAGCATTACAACAAGCTGTGATTGACGATGACAATGTTTTTGCAAAACTAATGGATGCTGTACGTGTTTGCTCTTTAGGACAAATCACCGATGCTTTATTTGAAGTCGGTGGTCAATATCGCCGCAGTATGTAAGTTTTGAAATTATTTCTCACTATTTGCCTAATATGTGCAGACCACTCTGTACAACGAAATGCACTTGGATGATCAACACCTGAAAGGTGGCGTAACAGATGTTGGCTGGAGTCTTAAGTGCTGGTTGTGCATTTTTATTGTGGGGCATATTTCCACTTTATCTAAAATCCCTTAAAGCGATACCGCCGCTAGAAATTTTGTCGCATCGCGTGTTTTGGTCATTAATGATGCTCGCATTGGTACTCACCATACGTCATCAATGGGGCTGGATTAACGCCATCAAAAAAAATCCACGCATTACTGCTGCTTTTGTTGCCAGTGCAAGCATGTTGGCAATTAACTGGGTTGTCTATATCTGGGCGATTAATCATGATCGCATCGTCGATGCATCACTCGGTTATTTCATCGCGCCACTTTTTAATGTTTTATTTGGCGTCATGTTAGGTGAACGCCTACGACTTTGGCAGTGGATCTCGGTAACCATAGCCACTACAGGTGTAGCTTGGTTGACCATCAGCGCAGGTCAATTACCTTGGATAGGATTAACACTTGCATTTACATTTGGCTTATATGGCTTACTCCGCAAAACAGCATCTTTAGGTGCATTAGAAGGTCTCACACTAGAAACCTTAGTCATGTTGCCACTCTCGGCTTTATTTTTACTTTTACCAGAGAGCGGTTCTTCTCATGCTTTTGTTAACGCAGGAATCAACACCAGCTTGCTACTGATTGCAGCTGGCCCTGTCACTGCTATCCCACTTTTATTATTTGCTTATGGCGCACGACGCATACCACTTTCACTCGTCGGCATACTTCAATACATAGGCCCCACCATACAACTGCTATTGGGAATTTATCTATACAACGAAGCCTTTAGCTCAACCAAACTCATAGGCTATGGACTCATCTGGTGTGCACTAGGTTTGTATTCAATAGAAAGTCTATGGCAGGCTTGGCGCAACAACACATCATCATAGTCATCGGTTATCCTTACGCATCTAGTCACGCTGACTCGTGACAATTCGCTTTTTCACCTTGAGTTGATAAATAACTATGGCAAATTACGTTTACACCATGAACCGCGTGGGCAAAATCGTCCCACCCAAGCGTCAAATCCTAAAAGACATTTCCTTATCTTTTTTTCCAGGCGCAAAAATCGGCGTACTTGGTCTAAATGGCTCGGGTAAATCCACGCTTTTAAAAATCATGGCGGGCGTAGATAAAGATATAGAGGGGGAAGCCATCCCTATGCCGAATTTGAAAATCGGCTACCTTTCACAAGAACCTCAACTCGATCCAGAACAGTCAGTGCGACAAGCAGTAGAAAGCGGATTAGGCGAAGCCTTTGAAGCACGCGCCAAACTCGATGCCGTTTACGCTGCTTACGCAGAACCTGATGCAGACTTTGATGCATTGGCCGCAGAACAAGGCCGACTCGAAGCCATTATTTCAGCCAGTGATGGTGGCAATTTGGATTTGCAATTAGAAATGGCAGCCGATGCCCTACGCTTACCACCGTGGGATGCAAAAATTGCCGTGCTGTCTGGCGGTGAAAAACGTCGTGTCGCTCTTTGTCAATTACTGTTGTCCAAGCCGGACATGCTCTTACTCGATGAACCCACCAACCATTTAGATGCCGAGTCTGTTGACTGGTTAGAGCAATTCTTACATCGCTTTCCTGGCACTGTGGTGGCTATTACCCATGATCGTTATTTCCTAGATAACGCTGCCGAATGGATCTTAGAACTTGATCGTGGACATGGCATTCCATGGAAAGGCAATTACAGCTCTTGGTTAGATCAAAAACAAGCTCGACTCAAACAAGAAGAAGCTACTGAATCAGCACGTCAAAAATCTCTGCAAAAAGAATTAGAGTGGGTTAGACAAAACCCGAAAGGCCGTCAGGCAAAAAGTAAAGCGCGTCTCGCACGCTTTAATGAATTGTCTGAACATGAATACCAAAAGCGTAATGAAACACAAGAAATCTTCATTCCTGTAGCCGAGCGCTTGGGCAATGAAGTCATAGAATTTAAAAACGTGAGCAAAGGCTATGGTGACAGACTGTTGATTGATAATTTATCTATGCGTATTCCTGCTGGTGCCATCGTTGGCATTATCGGACCGAATGGCGCCGGTAAATCAACCTTGTTCCGCATGCTGGCAGGTAAAGAGCAACCTGATAGTGGTGAAATCGTCGTGGGTTCAACCGTACAAATTTCACTGGTTGATCAATCACGTGATGATTTAGACAATAAGAAAACCGTGTTCGATGATGTTGCTGCAGGCGCTGACATACTCACCGTTGGCCGTTTTGAAATGCCATCCCGCGCTTATCTTGGACGATTTAATTTTAAAGGTGGCGACCAACAAAAAATCGTAGGCAATCTATCGGGTGGGGAACGCGGTCGACTACATTTAGCCAAGACCTTACTCATGGGCGGCAATGTTTTACTGCTAGATGAACCATCGAATGACTTGGACGTGGAAACACTACGCGCATTAGAAGATGCCTTACTTGAATTCGCCGGCAGCGTGATGGTGATCTCACATGATCGTTGGTTCTTGGATCGTATTGCCACCCACATACTAGCTTTTGAAAGTAACTCACAAGTTACCTTCTTTGATGGCAACTATCAGGAATATGAAGCAGATAAGAAAAAACGCTTGGGTGAAGAAGGTGCTAAACCTAAACGTATCCGCTATAAACCACTGACTGTTTAATAGGATATTTACCTGTGGCAATTTATTAATTTAGCGTACTAATATTCAGCCAAATGGATTGTTAATCAAATAAACTTTAAACCTATTGGGTTTAGCAAAAAGCCGACGCCATAATGCGTCGGCTTTTTTATTCAGCCCATGTATTTAATTTGAATGTATTAATGGAACGCATTATTTAACTAAGACACGAATGACTCACTTACAACTTTAAGTGAGGTCTCAAAATGCAAGTTATTTCCAGCAAAGTATTGGTCGATATTCCTTTTGACGGCATAATTAAAGGCGATGAAAAGATTATTTTTCTGAGAAAAAAAGACTTTTCCGTAGAATCAATTTCATTAAGAATAAGAAATTTTTTGTATGGTAAAAAAATGAAGGAAGCGGCAGCCAACCATGTAAAAAATTTATTATCAGTCTCATCAATAAATCAATTACCTGAAGTCCGTCAACTTTCTGCATCTATCGATGAAAAGAAAGAAGTTGCGACAGCAGATGTCATAGATATATTCATGAAAATTGAACATGAAAATCAATTCAATAAATTAATTGGTAAGCCAACTACTAAATTAAAAATTCCCGAGGAACTGCATACGATAGTTAATCAAAAAATAGAAGAGAAATTAACTGCTGAATTAAAAGCCATAAACAAAGAAGAAAATTTACCAAACGAAAATTTAAATGAAATAATATCTCTTTTAACAAATATTCCAAGCGAATATTTTGATAATTCGGGCAAAATAAAATTAATGCAAATTAATAGCTGTGATTTGAAAAACTTCCCTGACTCAGATGATTTGAAAAACTTCCCTGACTCAGATGATGTGACTCTTAAAAATCTTATGAATTCTTTAATTAAACTCAAGATTAACATTTCAGAAAATGAGGCAAGCGATTATAAAAATAAAATTGACACTTCTATTGATAAACTTATTACAAAAATGAGAACAATCATAGATATTACTGAAAAAGCAAAACTCGAATTAAAAAACACTCAAAGAAAAGAATTATTAGAGGGCATAACAAAACTACTTTCAAAACACACTTTGTCAAATGATTTAAAAAAAATATCAGTATTTGATACCTATACTGATTTGGCCTTCGATGAAGCTTTGTTTGGAAAGAAGGAGGAGAAGGAGGAGGAGGTTATTAAGGAATACTTAACACCACTGTCTCATTATTTAAAATTTGGAACTATTTCGATCAATATAACATCAGCGCCGATTTTAGAGCACCTACTTGCCAATCAGACTAATTTCATAGATAAAATCAAAGATAGGTTATTGGAAAGAAATAAATTCAATAACTTAGTAAATAATAATAGCTTTAATACGGATTACCTTGCTCGATTTAATATTAGGTTGGAGCTATTAAAGGAAGACCTTAAAGAATTTAACGAAAAACCAGAAAATGAACAAATAGACCAAAATCAAACTCTGACTGAATTAAATAAAACAATCAAATTAATCAAAGAAGTTAGGAATACTCTAGATAATATTTGGAATGACGATAACATAAAGCATGGTCTCACCGGCAATGAATGCGACAGTTTTATAGACTGTGTTTCTAGTAGCGAAATTTTAAAGAAAGACGAAATATTTAATATAAATCTTAATAATTTTAAGGATAAAATTAAAAAAATAGCAGTAAATCCCACCGATGATAGTTACAAAACAATTTTAAATGTAATAACAGAAATTGAAAGTCCAGAATAAATTTGCAGTGTTTAAATAATATTTTATTAAACTAGTTTTTTATGTTCAGTCTAATTAATGGTTGAGATTTGATTAATTTTACAAACAAAACCGACGCCACTGTGCGTCGGTTTTTTATTTCCCAGAAGAAGATAATTATTCGTATTTATGGAACACAACAGTAGGCTGGGGCACGAATTTCTTGTCACAACTCATCAAGAAAGCCCATACCATGCGCGCTACCTCTAATCACAAAGTCTTAGTCGATTTTCACACTAAGCTCATACCCAACGAAAAACATAAAATTATTTTTAGTAGATCTGGGCATACAACATTATGGTTTAAGATTAAAAAGTTTTTTTGGGCAAAGGAAATGCAAGTAGCTTCTGCTAAATATATTAAAGAAATTTTTGAAAAATACTCTACGACCGATAAAGCATATGTAAATCCGTTTGCAAATATAGACGAAAAAAACGGTCTCGACGAAAACTTAGTGATTAATGCATTTGCAGATCTGGAAAAAAGAAAAAAATTACAGCTTTCAACTCAAAATCTCCCTGAGGAACTTGATTATGAAAAATCGATAATAAATGAAGAATTAAATAATTCTGATTCAAAAGCACTTAATAAGGATATTTTATTACTGGCTCAAAATAAATGCTCACTTGCCTATGATGAAAAAATCATCGAAAAATCTCTTGGCAAATTAGATGAAATCGACAAAGATAATTTAAACAAAATCGATTTAAAAAATTCCAGCAATATCCTTGGTATTTTGAATCTCCTTAAAAAGGAAATTCGTCATGATGCAGATGATACGTATATAACAAAAGTGTCAAATCAAATTGATAGACACATTGCATTATTAACTCCTCACCAAGCAAGATTGAAAGAAATTTTATTGAATAAGGAAACTTGCGAAGCGCGAGTTAAAAAAATTATAGAATGTAAAAATAAAATTGCGGCTACCCTTGGTATGTATATTCATGAATTTAAAAAAAATGATAAAGCACTCAAAGCATTTATAACTTTTCTCGAAAACCCTACTACCTCCTTCAAACCAACTCGTGAAATCAGCACTAGAGATACTCTAGAAAATTTAATCGAAGGCCCACCCCCCTCTTTGTATGAAAATTATAAAGAAAAAAAGTTAGAAGAATTTATAGCTATTTTTGCAGATCACGCATCGAATTTGCCAGCTAGCGCAACTAGTGATGCTTGCTTTGATGCCGTAGATTATTTAACTGGTAGCTTACTAGACGCTGTCAATAGCGGTATTCGATTTGATCCACCCTACTCTGACGCTACTGAACAAGTTGAATTGAAAAGTGCATTACGTAAAAACTGGGAGCAATATGGCCCTTCAGGATTTTTACTTCATCTACTGAATTACGATAAATCTGGAATTGACGCTATAGACCATAGGTCTTATTTAACACTGAACCACTTACTAAATGATCACCAGAGACTTGCCCAAATTACAAACAATCTTCCCGAATCATTGCAAGCTGGCTTTAGCAAGAAAATGCAATCTTTAGGAAATGATTTGGCATTATTTAAGAAAAATTCCGTGCAAGCCAAGATTGATAACCGAGCAGAGGCCAAAGTATCAGTTAAAAGAAAAATGATTATTGAGGATGAAGTAGAAAGTCGAGAGGATTTACCTAGAAAGCAGGATCGATTGTTAAATACTAATGCAGCTCGAACAAAAGTCACTGATTCAATCAAAAGTATTCTTACTAATAACGCTGCTTTTAAAGAGAATAATGAAATTATTCCAGCTCTCACTAGTTTTATTGATTTTTTAAATAGAACTAATGATTTTTCGTTTAACAAAAACAATAAACGCGATTTAGATCAATTTTTTGTTATTTTCTTTGATAACATCAAAACCCTTAATCCCGACCATCGCATGATTTGTCTTAAAGAAGTTGATATTTTAGAAGGCATGTTACTTCAATATGAAAAAAACGATGTCGATAAAATCGATATAAACAAAATAGGAAATGAACTTACTCGAAATCTTGCTAAGGCCATTCAAGATAAAGCGCATGCCATTCCACCATCCGGCAATTTAACGCATTTGATTCATTATTTAAAAGACGGCAAGTCCTCGATTAATGTTATTAATTATTGGGGATTACAATATTTTTGTCAGTCTCAATTCACACAACTTAAAGATTCACTGCAAGAGCCTTCGCGTTCTTATTTTCAAACTCAGATTGAACAATTACGTAAAGATTTAGCAGAACTTAAACCTATCTATCAGGCTAGAAATACTCAAAACATTTAGTACCCTTTCTATTTAATCCGGTGATGATTTCAGGTTTATACTGCGTTTTTCATGCAACGCTTTATTAAATTAATCATCACCGCATGTCCTCTTCATCTGGCTGGATAGCCGCCATCGATATAGGCGGCAGTAAAATTGCTGTCACACTTGCTGATGCTAGCGGTCCTCGCTATCGCATACTTCAAGCTATTGTCAAAACTGGACCATCGCGTGCTATTCCCGAACAATGTCTAAGTTTGCTGCACGCTGTTTGTGATCAAGCGGCTATTCATTATTCTGAGATCGTTTCCGTTGGTGTGAGTGCATGTGGACCATTTGCTTATCAAGATAACTTGCTAGGTTTAGTTGCTCCTAATTTATGTGGTGGATTATCTAACGCAGATGATTTGCCCAACGACTGGACTTTTATTCCTCTGGCATCGGTACTACAAGAACATTGCGGCCATGTGGTGATAGACAATGATTGCATTGCAGCCTTGACTGCAGAACGTTTTTTTGGTGCTGCACAAAACGAGCTGAATTGCGCTTATGTGACATGGAGTACGGGCATTGGTTTTGGTTTATGTGTTGATGGTCATGTCTTACGCGGTAAGCATGGCAATGCCGGTCATGCTGGACATATGTTGTTATCTGAAGTCTCTGCTGCGCTATGTGGCTGCGGCAATCAAGGTGATTTAGAAGGTTTGATTTCTGGCCGCAATTTAAGTCAACGTTTGCAACAACCTCTAGAAGTGATTTTTACTGCCGCCGCCAATGGTGATCCTGCTTGCTTAGCGATAGCTGAAGAAGCAGCGCAATGGTTAGGACGCGGGCTGTATAACTTAATTACGACTTTAGATCTGCGTTGTATTTTGATGGGCGGTAGTGTGTGGCGCCATCATGCTTCTCTATTAGCACCTCTCGTGAATAATGAAATTCATGCGCGTTTTCCTGCGATGACCAGCGGCGTTGTTCTGCAAAGTGCTGCCTTGGGTGAGTTGGTCGCGGATATAGGTGCACTTTCTTTAGTGTTGCCCGAGTCTTGGAAAGCGGATTGGAATGCTCGTCAACCTTGGCGCGCACTCGCCACCACCACACAATAAGTTATAGCGATTGAATTTCGCTTGCTGCTAGCTCTTTGTTTCATATTCAACAACATACTGATGGATTTTCTCCCTTTATCTTTAAGGTGTTGATCAATTCAAGTGTTGTCAAAAAATAATCTCACACCCAATCAAACCTTGTGACGCTTTTTTCAAGTTGATCATTTTGATTCTTAACGCCTTGCGGCAGCGCAGCATTAAAAGTCTTATAAATGTCAGTCGAATAGCACCAGATTTGCATCAAGCCCGTTATCATTACGTCACATTAAGTAGTGCATGACACTGCTTTACTTAAACTAATAAAAAGAACTTCTGTCGCGCGGTAAGCCGACTGAAAGTCGCAAGCAAAGCAGCGGCATTTCAAACAAAGTTCGATATAAAGAGAACCACCATGGCGGAGACACAAACCATGTCGGCGGATACCTTTCCCCGACTGTTGTTGCAGCATGCACAAACACGGCCTACGCATCCGGCCTTTCGAGAAAAACATCTAGGCATCTGGCAAACCACGAGCTGGGCACAAACTGCTGAAGAAGTACGTTTAATTGCGTGCGGATTAGCAGCACTTGGTTTCACACGTGGCACTAACCTTGCCATCATCGGTGAAAACAAACCTTGTCTTTACTGGGGCATGTCAGCAGCACAGTGTTGTGGTGGTGTGTCTGTACCTTTGTATCAAGATGCGCCTGCCGCAGATATGGCGTTCGTTCTTGAAAATGCTGAGATTCAATTTGCGATTGTTGAAGACCAAGAGCAAGTCGATAAATTGTTGGAGATACGTGAAACCGTCGCTGGCATTCAACATATTATTTATGATGATGCGCGCGGCATGCGCGACTACAAACAAGCCGGTGTGATCTCTTTAAAAGAATTACAAGAACTAGGTCGCACTTATGCTGCTCAACATCCAGAATTTTTTATGCAAGCCGTGCTTGCAGGTCAAGCACACGATATTGCCGCTATTCTTTATACCTCAGGCACGACAGGCAAACCGAAAGGTGTTTGTCATACACATGCAGCGATGATTGCAACTGGTCGCACTTTAGTCGAATTCGATGCTATCGGTGCTGATCATGAGATGCTCTGTTATTTGCCACTTGCTTGGATAGGTGATTTTCTTTATTCCTATGGCATGGCACATATCGCAGGCTTTTGTTTAAACTGTCCTGAATCAAGTGCAACTGTCATGACTGATTTGCGTGAGATAGGCCCTACTTATTATTTTGGTCCTCCGCGTGTGTATGAAAACATACTCACACAAGTCATGATACGTATTGAAGACGCCGGTTGGATTAAACGCAAACTGTTTCACTTCTTTATGGGTGTGGCACGTCGCGCTGGTTTACGCATACTTGATGCAAAAGGTGGTGTCAGTCTGAGTGATCGCTTGCTGTATGCATTAGGTGAATTCTTAATTTATGGCCCGCTAAAAAATGTATTGGGCTTTTCACGTGTTCGCGTTGCATACACAGGTGGTGAAGCGATAGGTCCAGATTTATTTGATTTCTATCGCTCGATTGGCATTAATCTCAAACAGTTGTATGGCATGACTGAAACCTGCGTCACGGTGTGTATGCAACGCTCAGGTGACGTTAAGCTCGATACCGTAGGTCGTCCTATGGCTGGCGTTGAAGTTAAGATTGCTGAGAATGGTGAAGTATTAGTTCGTTCACCTGGCTTAATGCAAGGCTATTACAAACGTCCTGATGCAACAGCAGAAGTGATCGATGCACAAGGTTATTTTCATACGGGCGATGCAGGATTTTTTGATAAAGATGGCCATCTGAAAATTATTGATCGCGCTAAAGATGTAGGCCGTATGGCAAATGGCAGTATGTTTGCACCTAAGTATGTAGAAAACAAACTTAAATTTTTCCCCTTCATTAAAGAAGCTGTCGCCTTTGGTGATGGCCGTGAAACTTGCAATGCTTTTGTTTGCATCGACATGGAAGCAGTCGGCAACTGGGCTGAACGCCGCAACATTGCTTATAGCGGCTACGCTGATCTCGCAGCACAAGCTGATGTTCTAAATTTACTGGCTGATTGTGTTGAAAAAGTAAATGCAGATTTAGCCAATGACAGTTTATTAGCGAGCTCACAAATTCATCGTTTCATTGTGCTTCACAAAGAACTTGATCCGGATGATGATGAACTCACACGTACACGTAAAGTTCGTCGTGGCTTCATTGCAGAAAAATATGCCGTTCTGATTGATGCGCTCTACACAGGCAAAGATCGCCAATACATAGAAACACAAGTGAAATTTGAAGATGGACGTCAAGGTAAAGTGAGTGCCGATCTTGAAATTAAAGAAGTAAAAACTTTTAGCGCAAACAGGCAAGCAGCATGACATCGATGAATCAGCAACCTACGCGCAAAATCGGTGATGTGATTCTCGATTTACGCCACATCTCTCTCTCATTTGGTGGTGTGAAAGCACTCACGGATATTTCTTTTGATGTACGTGAACATGAAATACGCGCCATCATAGGTCCGAATGGCGCCGGCAAAAGCTCGATGCTAAATGTGATCAATGGTGTCTACCGTCCGCAGGAAGGTGAAATCATTTATCGCGGCGAACACTTGCGCGACATGAATACCTATGCCGCAGCAAAAAGTGGCATAGCACGTACTTTTCAAAATATTGCGCTGTTCAAAGGCATGAGTGTGTTGGACAACATCATGACTGGACGCAATCTACAAATCAAAACCAATTTTTTACTGCAAGCGCTTTATCTTGGGCCTGCACGTAAAGAAGAAATCGCACACCGTGTGAAAGTGGAAGAAGTCATCGACTTTCTCGAGATTCAACATATCCGTAAAACACCAGTAGGCCGCTTGCCCTATGGTTTGCAAAAGCGTGTGGAATTAGGACGTGCACTGGCAGCTGAACCGCAAATTCTTTTGCTCGATGAACCTATGGCCGGCATGAACGTGGAAGAAAAGCAGGATATGTGTCGTTTCATATTAGATGTGAACGCACAGTTCGGCACCACGATCGTATTAATTGAGCATGACATGGGTGTGGTCATGGATATCTCTGATCGTGTTGTTGTACTCGACTATGGCAAGAAGATTGGTGATGGCACACCAGATGCCGTACGCAGTAATCAAGATGTGATTAATGCTTACCTCGGTGTAGCGCATTAATTTTCTTTGCAGTCTATGCCTAGCTTATTAGGTAGCTGTTTTTGTAATGAATGCTTGATGCATCAAAGAAGGCAAACGCATGAATCTGAATTTCTTTTTTGAGGTCTTAATTGGCGGCCTCTTATCTGGTGTGATGTATGCATTGGTCGCGCTGGGCTTTGTATTAATTTATAAAGCCTCCGGTGTATTCAATTTTGCGCAAGGTGCAATGGTGTTTTTTGCAGCACTGACTTGCGTGTCGTTAGTGAATCACTGGGGTTGGCCGTTGTGGGTCGCCATATTAGCCACGATTGCAACCATGGCTTTGTTAGGTGTGCTGATTGAACGCATAGTGCTACGCCCTCTTGTCAATCAACCTGAAATTTCACTATTCATGGCGACCATAGGCTTGAGCTTCTTTATTGAAGGCTTAGCGCAATTGATGTGGGGTGCAGAAGTACAGCGTTTAGATTTAGGCATAGAAGATGTGCCCATGGAGAGCTTGCTGAATAACTTCAACATCATTGTGTCGAAGTTTGATGTGGTTGCTGCATGTATCTGCGCCATTCTTGTAACGTGTTTAGCGCTGTTCTTTTCTCGTACCAAGATAGGTCGAGCACTCCGTGCAGTCGCAGATGATCATCAAGCTGCATTAGCAGTCGGTATTCCTCTGCAACATATCTGGGGCATAGTCTGGGCAGTAGCCGGTTTTGTTGCGATGGTGGCTGGATTGCTATGGGGCTCACGCAATGGCGTGCAATTCTCTTTAACCTTCGTCGCTCTTAAAGCATTGCCTGTTCTGATACTGGGTGGCTTTACTTCTGTACCAGGCGCCATCATAGGTGGTCTCATCATAGGTTCCTCTGAAAAACTCGCTGAAGTTTATTTAGGCCCCTTTGTTGGCGGTGGCATTGAAGGCTGGTTCCCTTATGTATTGGCTTTGTTATTTTTGCTGGTTCGCCCTGAAGGCTTATTTGGCGAAAAAATCATCCGTAGAATTTAAGTGTATTAAGTAAAACAAGGATTTCACTATGCTGTACCGCGAAGCAGGTCAATTTAAATCAAGTTACGAAGCTGATGGTCAAATCTTCCCTATTCGTCAAGATAGGTTAGGTATCGCTTTACTTTTAGTTGTGGCATTCATCGCCTTACCGCAATTCGCGTCTGCTTATTTTTTCTCAGCGATTCTGATTCCATTTTTAATTTTTTCTCTCGCTGCGCTAGGTTTAAATATTCTCACTGGTTATGCAGGTCAGTTGTCATTAGGTTCAGCCGCTTTCATGGCAGTGGGCGCTTTCAGTGCTTATAACTTTGTGTTGCGCGTGCCTGGCATTCCTCTGTTGCTGGCATTTGTTATGGGTGGTTTATCTGCTGCGTTAGTCGGCATCGCGTTTGGTTTACCTTCTTTGCGTATACGTGGTTTTTATCTTGCTGCCTCTACTTTAGCTACGCAGTTTTTTGTGGTGTGGGCATTGACTAAGATACGTTGGTTTACCAACTTCAGTTCTTCCGGTGTGATCACTGCACAAAAAATGGAAATGTTTGGCTATGAATTCAGTTCACCTGCATCCAAATATTTACTAGTACTAGTGATTGTTTCTGTGATGGCGCTACTTGCTAAAAACATGGTGCGCTCTAACGTAGGACGTTCTTGGATGGCTGTACGTGATATGGACGTTGCAGCGGAAGTGATAGGCATACGTTTAATGCGTACTAAATTACTCGCCTTTGCAGTGAGTTCTTTTTATTGTGGCGTAGCTGGTGCGCTGTACGCCTATGCTTACTTAGGCACAGTGGAGCCTGAAGCTTATAGTTTGGATTTATCTTTCCGTATTTTATTCATGGTAATTATTGGTGGACTTGGTTCCATACTCGGTTCTTTTTTAGGCGCTGCATTCATCGTCTTGTTGCCTGTGTTCTTGAATGTGTTTGCGCATGCTTTGTCATTACCTACTTCAGTTGCATCGAATCTTGAACTCATGGTGTTTGGTGCACTGATTATTTTCTTTTTAATTGTTGAGCCACATGGGCTAGCGCGCTTATGGCAAATCGCAAAAGAAAAATTACGTTTATGGCCGTTCCCGCATTAATTGCATGTTTAAAATTGTTAGTTGGTCCTTAGTTTGTTTGATCCTCGGAGGAGCTTATGAAATGCATTAAATCCTTACTCGTAGCCGCATCCTTAGTCGCTGCTACTAGCTTTGCATGGGCAGATCAGTACGTGCCATTGTTGTCTTATCGTGTAGGTCCTTATGGATCTAACGGCGCTTCATTTTTTGGTGGCTTGATCGACTACATGAATCTCACTAATTTGAATGGCGGCATTAATGGCGTCAAACTCAGTTGGGAAGAATGTGAAACTGAATACAATGCTTCACGTGGTGTGGAATGTTATGAGCGTTTAAAAAGTAAAAATGGTGGCGCTTCTTTAGTTGAGCCACTCTCAACCGGTATTGCTTACGGCATTCTGGATCGTGTAGGCACTGACAAGATTCCTATGACGACATTAGGCTACGGTCGCTCTGATGCAGCAAACGGTAAAGTCTTCCCTTATGTATTCCCCTTACTCTCCACTTATTGGAATCAAGCGGGTGCTATGGTGGTTTATCTCGGTGAAAAATCCGGTGGTATGGATAAGCTTAAGGGTAAAAAAATCGTACATCTGTATCACGACTCTGCTTATGGCAAAGAACCTCTGCCAGTGTTAGAAGCAGAAGCAGCGAAATACGGATTTGAATTGATTAAGATTCCAGTCGCTCCACCAGGCAATGATCAGCAATCACAATGGTTGCAAATTCGTCAGGCCAATCCTGATTACGTCATTATGTGGACCTTTGGTGTGATGAGTGCAGTTGGTTTAAAAACTGCGCAACGCAATGGCTTCCCACGTGAAAAAATCATAGGTGTATGGTGGGCAGGTTCAGAAGAAGATACTGAACCAGCAGGTGATGCAGCAAAAGGTTACGCGGCTATGAGCTTCACTACACCAGGTAATTATCCAGTGTTAGATGACATCCGTAAAAAAATCTACGGTCAAGGTAAAGGCAATTTAAAAGAACTCGATCGTGTTGGTAACGTGATGTATATGCGTGGTGTGACTTCTGCAGTATTAATGGTAGAAGCGATGCGAGTGGCACAGAACAAGTACGGCAAAGGTAAAACTCTGACCGGCGAACAAGTACGTTGGGGCTTAGAAAATCTCAACGTTGATGTATCGCGCCAAAAAGCATTAGGTGTGTTTGATATGTTCCCACCTATAAAAACCTCCTGTGATGATCATGAAGGTTCTGGTGCTGTCAAAGTTGTGCAGTGGGACGGTAAGGAATGGGTTGCCTTATCAAAGACTTGGATCACAGGCGATAAAGCACTGGTGCGTAAATTATTAGAAGAATCTTCTGCTAAATATGCAGCAGAAAAAGGGATTACCCCTGGCTGTCTGAAGTAACTATAAAAACCGCTGGGTTGATGCAATCCAGCGGTTTTGTTTTAATGCTCGCATCACACAACGTAAGCTAACTAGAATAAGTATTCGGCATTAATCAGCATTGCCTTAATAACAGGATTTAGAGATGAGCTCTGCCCAACACATCCTCGCCGTGAATAATATTGAAGTCATCTATGACCATGTGATTTTGGTTTTAAAAGGTGTCTCACTCAATGTACCTAGAGGTAAAGTCGTCGCTTTAATGGGTGCCAATGGCGCTGGTAAGTCCACTACGCTGAAATCTATTTCCACCTTACTGCGCGGCGAACGCGGCGATGTCACAAAAGGTAGTGTGGAATTTAATGGCGAAAGAATTGATCAACTCACGCCGAATGAATTAGTTCGTCGCGGATTGTCGCAAGTGATGGAAGGTCGTCACTGTTTTGCGCATTTAACGATAGAAGAAAATTTACTCACTGGCGCTTACACTCGCAAGATTAATCGTCATGAATTAAAAGAAGCCTTAGAAAAGGTCTATCACTACTTCCCTCGTTTGAAACAACGCCGCACTTCTCAAGCAGGCTATACCTCAGGTGGTGAACAACAAATGTGCGCAATTGGCCGCGCTTTAATGGCTAAGCCTTCTATGATTTTGTTGGATGAGCCTTCGATGGGACTCGCTCCACAAATCGTAGAAGAGATTTTCGAAATTGTGAAAGATTTAAATCACACAGAACAAGTGTCATTTTTACTTGCAGAACAAAACACCACCGTTGCGCTGCGCTATGCAGATTTTGGCTACATATTAGAAAACGGTCGCGTTGTCATGGAAGGCGCTGCTTCAGAACTTGCCGCTAATG
>CANGLD010000025.1 GCA_947454475.1 Oxalobacteraceae bacterium | reverse complement strand
GATCCTCTGGAGCCTTACCGCTACCAATCGCATTTGCTTTATGGTGCAGATGTCCGTTCGTTGCCGCACTTTTAATTAATTCATTTTTGCTGGTATCAAAATACAAGACATGCGCTTCTTTGTGATCTATCCAGATAGCGACGTGATTGGCAGGCATAGTAATGATCCTTAATGATGGAGATTATTCAGATTGCCTGAAATAAGGATGTTCTAGGTTTTAAATAAGGATATTTTTGAGTTAGGTCACTTATTTCAGGAAATACTTACGAAGTATTAATGAGAAGTGCAAAATGAAATATATGGGAATAAAAAAAGCCACTCCGAAGAGTGGCTTTTAAGAACAGCGTTTCTAAAACAAGTCGGTATTAAACCGACGTGTAATTAGAATGAGTGACCAACACCTACACCATAGCCAGTTACTGCGGTGCTTCCAGCTGATGGAGTTGCTACAGAGCTATAAAGAGCGCTTGCGCCATCAGCACGAGCTATGGTTGCGTACGCATATGTACGTTTCGATAGGTCATACTTCGCACCAAGGCTAGTTATTGAATTCGCTACGGTAGCGTTGTTGCGTGCATAGTTCAAGCTCAGGTTAGTATTGCTTGCTACGTCATAGCCTAGGCTTAAGTAATAGGTATTGAGTTTATCTGTTTGGCCAACAGTATCAACTGAAATGTAACCGCCACCTAAGTGAGCTGGGCCCATTTTATATGCGCCAGCGATACTGTAAGTTTTTGATTCAGTTGTACCTGCACTAACAATGTTTTGACCTAGTAAAGTAACTGCAACTGTACTTGTTTTTTTGGTTTCATAACCAACGCTCACATTTACGTCACCTTGAGCAAAGCTTGCTGAACCAGCTGTGTATTCTTGTCCAGCTCTATCGGAAGAACCAGCAGCTGCAAGTTGTGTGAGAACTGTTGCACTAAAGCCGCCAATGCTCGGTGTGCTATAAGAAACAGCGTTAGGAATAAAGAAGCCGCCGGTTGGTACACCTAAAACTCCGCCAACAGAAGAGTTTGCATTAAGAGTGCCCGCAGTTGATCCAGCCATTGCAAGCATGTTTACGTTAAAACTTTGGTTTCCAGTAGCAACGCCCGCGAGTTGGGCAATAATAATCGGAGAAATTTGCAAGCCCAATTTAACTGATCCGAATTCGCCAGCCAAGCCTACATTTGCTGCACGGTTGAAAACAGGATTAGGCAATAGGCCATACATAGTGCCACCGTTAGCCATAGAACCGTTACCTGAGTTGTAACCAACTTCTAAGTTGTAAGTTGCTTTCATGCCGCCGTCTAAATCTTCAGAACCTTTAACACCAAAAACTGAAGAATCCCAATTACCTTCGCCGAACTGAGTTGCTTGATTGCTTTGTTTTGATACGGATGCATCGATATGGCCATAAACATTTGCGCCATCAGCCATTGCTGCGGTCGAAGCTACTAAAGCCAAGACTGCTAATGCAATTTTAGTATTTCTCATTTTTTAATCTCCAAAAGAAAAAGACGATTAAAAATTCAGAAATTCTGAAAAGAGAAATATTTTTTAATTGATTATGATTTTAAATGTCAAAAAAATAATTTATGGAAGAATTTTTTTGAATAAAAAACGCTTGGCATTAAAAGCAAGAGTTTTAGATGAATAAGGATATCCAAGGATGATTTATTTAAACGAATGTAATCCAATCGCATTACCTTCGGTATCGCCCACAATCGCAATAAACCCTCCTTCACCTATGTTCCATTTTTCTTTAAAAACACTGCCACCATTTGCTAAGATTTTTTTAATTTCTACGGCGCAGTCTTCACAAGAAAAATAAATGAGCGTTCCATCCGTTGAAGGCTTACGCATAGGATGCTGCATTAAAGCTCCCATCGCTCCAGTGCCTGGCATTTGCCCTTGAAACATCAAGGCTTGATATGTGCCGTCATCTGGCATAGGCAATAAAGGACGGCTAAATACGGCTTCATAAAAAGCTTGCGCTCTTTTTAAGTCGGTCACATAAATTTCAAACCAGCCAACGGGATTAGTTAATGTAGACATGAATGTATCTCCAAAAAATAAAGGTTGAAACGAGCAGTAAGCTTAGGCTTTTGCATCTAGTGCTTGGTTGTGAATGTGCGACTTGAAAAAAATCTAAGCACCATTAAGAAATAGATTGTGCAAGGTAAGTATAAAGTGGGATGCCTAAGATGATATTAAAAGGGAAGGTGATGCCTAATGACATGCCCATGTATAAAGCGGGATTGACTTCAGGTAGTGCGTGACGTAATACAGCTGGTACGGCGATATAAGATGCACTTGCTGCTAACACCATAAGTAGAATCGTTTCACCTAATGGCAAGCTGAGTAGTTGACATAAGCCTAGTGCTAGTGAAGCGTGAACTAGCGGTGCCAGAATCGCATAGAACAAAGTAATAGATGGTTTACCTTTTAGGCCATTGAAATTTTTAGCTGCCATTAAGCCCATATCTAATAAAAAGAACGACAGCATGCCTTTAAAAAGATCGATAGAAAATGGCGCCATAATTTTTTGTCCTGCATCACCACTCACTAAACCCACTGCCATTGAGCCCAGCAAAAGTAATTGCGCTCCATCCGTAAACGACTCATGTAGAATTTTCGCAATGCCCACAGGTTGCGCATTATTTGTTGAGCTAGCTCTGGCTTTATTGGCGAGCAAGATCGCTAAGATAATCGCCGGAGATTCCATTAATGCCATTGCAGCTGCCATATGCCCACCAAATGGAATACCAGCTTGATCGAGGGATTGCGTAGCAGTGATAAAAGTGACAGCGCTTACCGAGCCATAAGTTGCTGCGATCGCTGCAGCATCATAATTATTAAGCTTAGTTCTGAGTAAGCTATAACCTAACAAAGGAATAATGACTGCTAAGAATATGGCAAGTCCGAGTGCTAAACCAATTTCTACCGTAAAGCCTGATTTATGGAGAGCAAAGCCGCCTTTCAAGCCTAATGCCATGAGTAGGTAGAGTGATAGAAATCGCGCAATAGGTTGTGGAATTTCCAAATTAGATTTGATGGCACCTGCAAATGCACCAAAAATAAAAAATAAGATAGCGGGGTCAAGGAAATTATTCATATAATTTAATTCGCCTTCAAATTCACAATTATTTATCTTTTTACTAAAATTAGTTTATTCACTGGTGTTGCACTTCAACTGTTTCATTAATCAAAGTTAAATCTATTGAGGATGTATTGTTTAATGCATCCTTACGAATTAAGTCTACAAAGCGATGATTCCATCGTAGGTCTTCATATCCATAGGTATGATTTGAATGTATGGTTTGAGACACTGTTTCGTCTAAGCCTTTAATTGTTACTAATAAAGTAAAGTCAGCTTGTTTTAATGTTTCTTGTGTAAATTTAATGAAAGGACTTTTCTCATTAATAGGATGAATCACTAACCAAGTTAATGCCAACATAGGTGTGTGATTGCGAACTAAATCTAAATCAATGATACGACGAATGCTAAAGCCTTCTTGTGTAGTCTGTTGTATCAATAAACTCAACTCAACCTCAGCACCGATAATAAGATTATTTCTTTCATTCGCGACCCTGAACATCAGAGCCATTTCACCTTCGAACTCACTTATTGTGGCAACCTCACTAAAGATAACGCGTGATTTTGGTAAGGAGAGTCTGGCAAAGGCGAGAGCGGCAAACATACCCAAACTTAATAATCCAACCATGGCCTCTATCGTGACTAAGATATGTCCATATAAAGTTTGGGGATACATGGCGCCATAACCGATGGTAGCGAGCGTTTGAACGCTAAAGAAAAAATATTCTATAAAGTTAGCCGACTTAATGCCTGCAATTGAATCTACTTGTAGTGAGTAAAGTAAGCCAAAGACTAAGTTGGCTAGTAAGAACACTAATATAAAAGAGGCTAGAAATCGTGGCCAAGTTAAGCGCACCACGAAATGATAAAAATCATTAAATGTATTTGAAAAAGGTGAGACAGACTCGCGACGAACAGAAGTAATTTGGATTTTTTTATTCATGATGGCTTAGCTTATTTCAAAATATTATTCTCTTATCATTTTTGAATTGTGGCACGAAATTCAGACACTAAGGATGCGATATGCATATTTTTCAATGGTAATAAATAACTTATTTTAGACTGTATTGATAAACATGATCCGACGCTAATTTGTAAGAAGCTTGATTAACTTATCGATTGGCTACTTGGACTATGACAAAGTAAAATGAAACTATTGTTTACTTAGGAATCTATGAATGATTAATAAACGCTTAGCATGGTTTGCATTTCTGCTTACATTTAGTGCTGTTGCTCATGCAATGCCGCTACAGCCACTGTCAGATAAAGTAACTCGCATTTCGATTAAGGGCATGGCTGGCAAAGTTTGGTATGTGCCTTCCACAGTCGACACTATTAAATGGGGGTATCTGCCGAATGCAATCGATAAGCCTTTACTTACCGTACCTTCTGGTGCAGTGGTTGTGTTTGATACGCTTTCACACGAAGGGCTGTTAGAAGATCAGGGGCGCGATGCACGTAAATATTTTATGTCTAAAGGTGTTCCTGAGCGCTTGGTCTTGAAAGATGCGATGGCGATCACTGGCTCTTCTTTAACGCATGATTTTGCGAAAGATGGTCCACATATTATTACGGGGCCAGTAGCGATAGAGGGAGCGCAACCTGGCGATGTGTTGAAAGTTGAAATACTCGCTGTGACCCCACGTGTGCCTTATGGTGTGATCAGCAATCGACATGGCAAGGGAGCATTGCCGGGTGAATTTCCTGAGGGTGCTAAACCAGAGGCCGATGCTAGTGCAGAGCATCCAGAAAAATTCCACAACGTGTCCGTGTTTACGCCTATCCGAAAAAATCATCGAGGTGCTTGGGAAGGTGTTATGCAAAATGCACATGGTGAAGAAGTGCGTTTTCCTACTGCGCCATTCATGGGTGTGATGGGTGTGGCTGCTGCAACAGAAGAACTCGTGCACTCCGTACCACCTGGAATATTTGGTGGGAACATGGATGTGAAAGATCTTGGCGTGGGAACGATAGTTTATTTACCTGTCTTTGTGCCTGGTGCAAATTTTTATACGGGTGATCCGCACATGGTGCAAGGAAATGGTGAAGTCGCTCTCACAGCACTCGAACATTCTATGCGTGCGACATTTAAATTTACACTGCTTAAAAAAGGAGATAGACGTATACCTTCAGCTTCAGGTACGTTGGAAAAACCCTTTGGTGAGACGCCTGATTATTGGATTGCGATCGGATTAAATCCTGATCTCGATGAAGCAATGAAAGATGCTGTACGTGAGGCTATGCGATTCTTAACAGAGAAGCTAGGTATGGATAGATCAATTGCGTTTGCGTATATGTCAGCAGCGACGGACTTTAATGTTTCGCAAGTCGTAGATCGTACTAAAGGTATTCATGCACTAATACGAAAACGTGATTTTATAAAAGTAAAACAACGTCCGCATTAGGCTGTATGTTTTTATCTAAGATTATTCTAATCTCTAGCAATGGCACTCAACTTTTTTACTGTAGTGCCTTTTCTAGAGTTTGAATAAACTTAGCGTCATCTGCATCAAACGTACCTACCCAAAATTCCTGTATGCGGCCTTGTTGATTAACTAAGTAGCTAGTGGGAATGCCTCTTGCCTTCCATTCTTTGTAGGTTAGGCTGCTGTTATCGAGCACAATTTCAAAAATATTTTCTGGAAATGCGTGTGACTTGAGAAAGGTTTGAATTTTTGGTTTGGATTCAGCTAAATTCACAGCCACAATAACCAAACCTTTTGACCCATATTTTTCTTGGAGTTGAATGAGTTTTGAAAATTCTTCTTTACAAGATTCACACCAAGTCGCCCAAAAGTTAACTAAGACGACTTTTCCTTTGTAGTCATGTAAATGGATGGTCTTGCCATGTAAATTGTTGAGTTCAATATTGGGTGGGGTTGAAAATTTCAGCTTGCTGGCAGGTGCCCATTCAGCCCCAGCCAGGTTGCATTGGATAAGCAGTACAAGTAAACAGAATAGACTTCGCATAAATAGTATTTACGCTAGGAGTTTGCTAGAAATTTTGTAGCTAAAATTAGCGGGATCTAATGAATCCAAGCGTCCCTCTTTCGTTTCAGCTTGGGGATACATTAAGAAATTAATTTTGCCCTTATTGCCTAATGCAGAGTTGGGTAAAACAATGTCATGGCCATAGTTATAAGCCATCCAATTCATTTCCCAGTTTCCAAACAAGTAATCGCGAATGGCAATGACTTTAGGATCATTGATCGTTAAGTTAGTGGGCTCTTCTAAAATAACTTTACGTACATCAGCTGGATCAACGGCTATCCAACCATAGCCATTTGCAAAAAACTCTGCGCGACAGTGCTGTGCTTTACTAATATCGCCCGATCTTCCTAGACTTTTATAACCGCGTGCCGAATCATTAATGCGTATACCGTAGACGTCGCGTGCTGGTATTCCTGCCGATCTTGCAAGTGCAACAAAAACAGCATTAATGTCAGCGCACTTACCGCCTAAATTATTAGTTTCCAACATAAATTTCACATCACCTATGCCGCAGCCTTTCGTTGTGGGGGAGCGGAATGTGTTTTCAACTACCCAGTTGTAGATAGCTTTGGCTTTTTCAATCTCGTTTGCTGTTTTGGGCAGGGATTGCATAATATTTTTTGCTGTGGATAGCACGATGCCATCAGTAGGTAGAAATTCTGTGCTGCGTAGCCAAAATTTTCTTTCTTCTTTATTCAACAATAGAGTTTTATCCGCTGCATTGAATACATTATTGCGCTCACGTGTCGTGACGACGAAAGTGGTAGATAAATTGCAGGTGCTATCCGATCCATCCCACTGTGCCTGCAGCATTTGGGTATCACCTGTTGGCGTTTTAAAAATAGATGTTCTGCTTGCATTGCCATCGGTATTGATTGATAGCGTTTTGAAGTAATCGGTATTGGTAATGAGTGGTAATGGCAACCAAGCCAAAACTTTTTGATTGCTTGCATCTATCTTGATTGCAGTCGTGATTTCATATGTTTTCCATTCACTGGATTGCGCAAAACTTGAGTGTGCCATGTACAAACTAGGGAGAGCTAAAGCGCTAGCAGTTGATTTGATAAAGGAGCGGCGGGTAAATGGCATAGAAACCTCGATGAATAAGTTACTAAGCATTATATAGAAATGTAATTACAGATTGATGATGTAAAGCGTTCTAGAAAAAAATCCCTCACTATCGCGGGATAGAGAGGGATTTTTGATAAGAGGCAAACTATTACAAGCT
The DNA here is from genome assembly GCA_947454475.1 of Oxalobacteraceae bacterium. GTDB lineage: Bacteria > Pseudomonadota > Gammaproteobacteria > Burkholderiales > Burkholderiaceae_D > Pernthalerella. The sequence goes on along the minus strand of CANGLD010000025.1, from coordinate 12,373 downwards.
AGAAATCGTATTGCGATTTCATAAATTTTCTATTCAGCGTGATTGGTATGCGTAGCTGGCATTTCATGCATATGTTCCATGGATTGCGGTGCCTGATAACCCAAGATTGCAGGATCTAGCATGCCGCTAATCATAGCGATGTGCCCAAAAACTAAAAACAGAGCCACACATATAGCATGAATCTTTAACTTTGCCATTTGATCTAAGGTTTTATTCACCAATCCACATTCTTGTAAAGCGATCCAAATTAAAGGCAATCCTGCAATCAGATAAGTACCGACTGCTATAACGTCAATCACAGTTCTCCATTCGCCTGCTTTTGTGATGGGGATGACGGCATGCGTTGTAATGTAAACGATGATGCCAATAAAGTAGATGCCAACAGTAATGCCTGCAAAGCGATTGATAAGATGAACCTTACCTGCAAAGTGTCGAGTAAAAAGAAGATACAGTTCAGTAATGGCTAAGGTCTCAGCCAAAATCACTGGGATGGCCATAAAGAGTATTAAATTCCAAGGCTGATTAGTAGCCAATAACTCCATGTAGTGAGTCATGTTCATATTGATGCTCCAAAAATAGTGAAATAACGAAGGACTGTGTAGCTGAATCACATATCCATTAAATCCAGAGGAAAAAGCTCAGGCTTTTGGAGGGCGGTAGATAAGATTAACCGTAGTCCTAGGGACTAATGGTGAGTATTTCGTTATTAGGGTTTCAGTCAGATTAATACTTAACTGAAGTTCTAATTCAGGGATAACAAGTAAACCTAAACAGCATGGGTAGCTGTTGCCATGACAGGCGTGTTTGGGTGTCGTATCGGAGGGTTTGCTTACTTCTTCATCGCAATGGTGCACCGAGCTATCAGGAGCCGCAACGTGATGTTTTGACGATTGCATAGGCAGCTCTGTCTTCATCACAGCAGCGTGGATCAGACTGGTAAAAAGACTGAGGCAAAGGAAAATGCAAATTTTTCTCATAACGTCATTCTAAGCCAGTTTGAAGCTTTATTGATTATTAGCGGAAATAGGCACTGCTTAGACTGCTTTAACGCATTTGGATAAATAATGGCAATGCCCATTCAAGAAAAAAATACCCATAGCGTTTATTTGCGATGACCATCTAATTTCTCACTCAATGCTTCCACTGCTTTAGTCAGGGCATACAGTTCTTTTTCTTTCATCATGTCGATTTTTTGATGCAGTAATTCGATTTCTAATTCCGCTTTCACATTCACTTCAAAATCATTATTTGCCTGTTGTCGGTCAATTTCTGAAAGACGATTTTGGCTCATCATAATAGCTGGTGCGGTATATGCTGCTTGAAATGAAAGCATGAGATTTAAAAGAATATAAGGGTAGGGATCCCATGTGTTTCCATTGTTTGCTGAGTTATACGTAATCCAGCCTATGATGCAAATACTTTGAATGATGATGAATTTCCAAGAGCCGACGGTCTTAGCAATGGCGTCAGATGTTTTTTGACCGGTGGTTAATGCAGGTTTGAGTGGGTCAACATGTGTGGAAATCTGCGTGGTTAATACTTCTCTGTGAGCGCGCCTGTGGGCTCTAAGGGCTTCTAAGGTTTGTAGTTCTTGTTTGGTGGGGGTAATGGTTGCCATGCGGTTCTCCTAAGGTTTGCCCCTACTGTACGCCCTCACATGACAAATCAACACTTTTTATTTGCAGCTTGTATAAGTTCTTTGCGTGGAGCGAATTCGTAACTCCTGCCAGAGGGAATCTCGAATTGGAGCATGAGATTGCGCAAAAAATTGTTGGTGCGGCTTATTTGGAGTGCCCTTATTCAAATACGACTCGTGCCAATATTGAAGTTGAAATTTAGGTTGTTTAATTCATCAATGCACATAAAGGAGAGATCATGAGTGCCAAGTTATCGCATCTGAAAATAGACATAGGCATTAACGAAAAAGATCGCAAAGCTATTGCTAAGGGCCTTTCTGCACTTTTAGCGGATAGCTATTCTTTATATTTAATGACGCATAACTTCCATTGGAATGTGAAGGGCCCTATGTTTAATACACTCCACACAATGTTTATGGCGCAATACACAGAGCAATGGGCGGCATTGGATTTGATAGCGGAGCGTATTCGAGCGTTAGGAGAGCCTGCTCCAGGTACTTATAAAGAGTTTGCAAAACTCACTTCAATCGAAGAGGTGTCGGGAACCCCTAAAGCGATGGAGATGGTTAGATTGCTCGTAAAGGCACAAGAAGCAACAGCTAAAACGGCAAGAAAATTATTTCCACTTGTGGAGAAGGCAAATGATCAACCGACAGCAGATCTTTTAACTCAGCGACAAGACGTGCAAGAAAAAACGGCGTGGATGCTGAGAAGCTTGTTGGAAGAGTAAAGTTTTTTTGATGAAGTGGAGTCAACAAAAAACTACCTATCGGTAGTTTTTTTTATACATCAAACGATAAACGATACATAAAATTATTATTCAGGAAAATACTCTAGATTTAAAAAAATAGGATGAGATCTAGTGATGTAATTTCAATATTATATTTTTTGAATTATTCGAGAAAGTTTTATCATTCATTAAACGAAAGTTCATTGCCGAGTAATGTGGAAAAATAATGTGACACCATAAGAATTTACAGTATATTTGACTGCCATCGATATAAAGAAATTCTCATGCCTCATCAAGCAGTGTTATTCGGGCTGATGGAGATTTTTATAATTGGCTTATGCCATTGGTGGATATAATGACTAAGTGAGTTGTAATGTTATGGTCGAAAAATAGCACTTGTTTGTCTTGTTGTCGGTTCTATTACTTATGCAATAGATTTTATAAATTCAAAATAAATGTTTTAAAGCTTGGGTAGGGTAACGCAAAGAATCCTTCCTCAACTAATTAATCAATGAGTGAATGAGTCACATAGAATAAGCAATGCAAGACATGAATAAACGCGTTTCTGCTCTGGGTGAACTGCTAATAAAGAAAAATCTTATAGACGATAAGACTTTTTCGGATTACGAAAAAATAGTCACTGAAGATTGGGTTCCGAATAATGGAGCGCGATTAATTGCTAGAGCTTGGGTAGATCCACAATTCAAAGAATTCTTATTGGCCGATGGTAAGGCTGCGGCAAGCTCATTTGGTTTTGGTATGCCAGAACACCATGGCAGCTTAGTAGTAAAAGAAAACACCGAACAAATTCACAACGTGATCTGTTGTACTTTGTGCTCTTGTACTGCTTTCACAATTATTGGTATGGCGCCTGGTTGGTATAAAGACTTAGATTATCGATCACGATTAGTTCGAGAGGCACGCACAGTGCTAGGTGAGATGGGTCTCGTTCTCAGTGATCAGTTAAAAATACGTGTTTGGGATACGACTGCAGATACTCGCTATATGATCATGCCATTAAGACCTGCATATACCGAAGGATGGAGTGAAGAAGATTTAATAAAAATAATCACTAAAGAATCTTTAATCGGTGTTGCTAGACTTGAGGAGCCCTACACTACGTATGATTCTCATAACCTAATGTCGCGAGGCTAAATATGGATGGATTTCATGATCTAGGTGGACGTCAGGGTTTTGGTCAAATTACCGTTGAAGGGAAAAAAGAACCATTCCATGCAGACTGGGAAATTAAGATCAATGCTATTTCGGGAAAACTAGTTGCTCGTCATATTTACAATATGGATGAGTATCGTTATGCGATTGAACGTATGGATCCTCGTCATTATGTTGGTGCTAGCTATTACGAAAGAACACTGACAGCTGTTGCCACCCTTTGTATAGAAAAAGGGTTGATAACACATGAAGAACTAAATGCTGCAGTGGGTGAATATTTTCCCATTTCGCTTGGAAAAAAAGCTGGCAGGTCAACGCCTAACAAGCTACCTGAACTGAACATTGGCGATAAGGTTTTAGTGAAATCAGAATTTGTACCGGGTCATGTCAGAATGCCCGCATATATAAGAGGAAAAAAGGGAGTGGTCGTTGGCATATCGCCTGAATATCCATTCCCAGATGCTGCTGCCCATGGGCTGTCCTCGATGAAACAGAGAACTTTTGATGTTCGGTTTCGCAGTAGGGATTTATGGAGTGATGGTGCTGATGATGCAGAGATTCATGTGGGAGTTTTTCACGCTTATTTAGAAAAAGTTGAGTGAAAGTTCCAATAGTAAAATCGCTCACAAAATCTTTACTTACTTTTTTTCAAAGCAATATCAAACCTGAATCAGGAAGTATCAACAATTAGTCATCGTTAAAAATTATTTCTGCTGTTCGCTTACGTACTTTGCAAAGTTGTCCAAAATCGCTTGCCAACCTGCGCGCTGCTGGTCTTCTGGATGTGTCGATTCTGGATCGAACGAAATTTTTACTACAACACCATCTGAGCCTTCAGTGAAATCTACAGTTGCTCTTCGTTCGCCAAATACATACTCAATATGCTGCTGAGGTATCAGCTTTGTATATTCACCCGCAAAGTCAAAGCCAAATGATCCATCTTTAGCTTCCATTCTTGAAGAGAATTTACCCCCAACTCGAAGATCAACTTCTGCATGTGTCGTATGCCAATCAGGGGATGCAGCATTCCAAGCTTTGATGTCATCTGGCGTTGTATAGGCTCTCCATACTTCTGCTAAAGGAGCGGCTATGGATGTGGTGACGGTTATTTTCATAATTCGACCTCGAGATCAAATTGGGACGTTTAATTATATGATCAGCTAGGTTTTAGTGGCATAAATTTAAGTGACCATTGCGCTCATCAACTCTCAAGTGCGGTGCGACCATTTTGAACTTTACGTTTAAAAATCAGTACACTTGTGTCGCTCGATTTCATGAATGAAATGAGAATCTTGCGATAAGCAAGATATTTGTGAGCGTAATTTGTAACTTGGTCGCCCAGCGCATTTATATCAACGTGATTAATTTTTTCGATAGAATGACATAATGAATAAAAAACTATCAAGCTTTCTCGCTCCTGCTCGTTTGACCGACATTGTAGATATAGGCGCTAACCCAATAGATGGCGATCCGCCTTATAAAAAAATGCTTGCGGCTAGCCTATGTCGGGTTATGGGGTTTGAGCCACAACTTGATGAATTAGAAAATCTCAATAAAGTAAAAACAGATTTAGAAACCTACCTTCCTTATGTGATTGGAACGGGAGGTCGTAAAACTTTACATCGGTGTAAGTATTCTGGATGGACTAGCCTATTCGAACCTGATGAAGCTGCAATTAATGTTTTTCCTGCATTTCGTGATAACGCGACTGTCATCGAAAAAATTCCTGTTGATACCCGCCCTTTAGATTCTATAGCTGAAATTAAAAATATAGATTTTCTAAAATTAGATGTTCAAGGGTCTGAGCTCGATTGCCTGAAATCTGGAATAGAAAAAATATCATCATGTGTATTTATTCAACTTGAGATTTCTTTTGTTACGCTTTATAAAAATCAGCCTGGGTTCGGAGAAGTTGATCTATTTCTTCGTGAGATGGGATTTATTCCGCATTGCTTCGCTGCTATCAAGCAATGGCCCATTGCGCCGCTAGTCATTAACAATAATCCGACGCAACCATTAAATCAGTTGTTAGAAGCAGATCTGGTTTATGTTAAAAATTTTATTCAACCATCAAATCTTACAAATGAGCAGTTGAAGCAAATGGCATTGATTGCTCACCACTGTTTTGGTTCTTTTGATTTGGCAGCAAAATGTATAGAACTACTTGAATCAAGAGGGGTTTTGCCAAATTCTAGTGTGGATCATTATGTTTCAATATTGGCGAATGTATCTAGTTGAGACCGAAATATAAAAATTCGTGTAATCCAAATCGTCAACATAACTGAATAAATAAAAATTCACCTAGTTAGAAATTCTTACCTTCAGTTGCTCAATGCTTGCGATCTAAGTTCAACCTTAGCTCCAAGTCATTTAATCCACTAGGTGTCCAGTCTTCACAAATATTGTGCAACCTTCTTTACTAAAAGGTTGGTGTTGACTCATATGAGGGCTTCTAATCCATGTGCCTGTCGGATACCGTCCATGTTCATCTTCAAATACACCATCAACTACGAAAATTTCTTCACCACCGTAATGTCGATGTGGATTGAAAAAAGTTTGAGGCGCCCATCTAACTAAAGTCGATCCGCTACCTTGCTGCATAAGCGGCATGACATTAAGCCCAGGCACCATGCCTTGATACCAAGGTGCTGTTTCAGTATTGATCACTTCTCGTTCAACTTGATCGGCACCAAGGTGTCGTAACTTCACAAAAAGAGTACAACCAGTCTTGCTATGCGGTGCATGTGAAGAGCCAGGTGGATTCATCATGTATGTTCCGGCCGGATAGTCGCCAGTTTCATCACTAAATACACCCTCTAAGACAAAGATCTCCTCACCTAACGCATGAGTATGGATAGGAAACTTTGATCCTGGTTGATAGCGAACGATAGAGGTTGCCTTTGCCACTTCATCGCCTATGCGCTCTAGCATACGCCTCTCAATCCCTGATTCGGGACTAGGAACCCAAGGTAAGTCATGTTGGTTAATGACGACTCGCTTGGCATAATCAGCATTGATATTCATTTTTTATATTGCCTCTATTTGAGAACTCACAGAAGCATAGCAAGCAAATAGAATAGGCGTGCAAAATTCAAAAAGCTGTCGTTATTGGTAATGAGGGCTTTGATTAAACGATGATGCTTCTCTTTAAAATTAATTTTCTACTAAGCTTGCCCTTCTGAATCTAAGAATGAAAACACTTATCCGTTGCCCTTGGTGCGAAGGTTTTGATCTCTATCGCCAATATCACGACACCGAATGGGGCGTTCCAATTCGAGATAGTCAAAAGCTTTTTGAGCTTTTGATCCTAGAAGGTGCTCAAGCTGGGCTCTCTTGGTCAACCGTCTTAAAGAAGAGGGAAAGCTATCGTGAGGCGTTTGATAATTTTGATCCAAAAAAGATTGCCAAATATGGAGAGAAAAAAGTGGCAGAGCTAATGGCCAACCCTGGCATCATTCGCAATCGATTAAAAGTGTCGGCAACTATAGGCAATGCTAAGGCTTACTTAGCTTTAGAAAAAAATGGAGAACCCTTTAATGAATTTTTGTGGTCATTTGTACAAAACAAGCCCATTCAAAATAATCGCCGTTTTATAAGTGAAGTTCCAACAAAAACGCCAGAATCTGATGCGATGAGCAAAGCATTATTAAAAGTGGGTTTTAAATTTGTAGGATCAACTATTTGCTATGCATTTATGCAGGCATCCGGAATGGTCAATGATCACCTCACTTCATGTCATCGGTACGCAGTGGTAAAAAAACTTTCACGTCAACCATCTAGTAACTAAATTCTTTAAGTGCAAAATGAAAACCCCCGCTATTACTAACGAGGGTTTTACTTACTTGGTGGACTGCGGTGGAATCGACCAGCGCATAGGAGGCTCAATTCTGTCTAATTACAGAGTTTTGATGGTTACAGCTTTCCCTGTAACGTAAGCTAGAGTTAAGATTGCTTAATCTCATTAATATTTTTATATTTTCTAGATATGCTAATTAATTGCGCCTCTTACCTAAACGGTAAAAAAATCGCTGATATCGAAATTGAACATATTAGCGATTCCCTTGCCAATAAAGATTCTTTTGTTTGGGTGGCGCTACTAGACCCAACTGTAGATGAGATTATGAAGATGAAGGAAGAGTTTGACCTTCATCCTTTGGCTGTAGAAGATGCGTTAACAGGTCATCAAAGACCTAAGATTGAAGAGTATGGCAATAGCCTGTTCGCCGTGATTCAGGTATTGAAGTATGACGATGATATTTCAGTTGGTGAATTAGATATTTTTGCAGCATCTGACTATGTTCTATCCGTACGCAATCGATCTGATGTGACATTCTTAGGAGTTAGAGAACGTTGTGAGCAAGAGCCTCAACTTTTAAGCCAAGGCTCAGGCTTTGTTCTTTACGCCCTTATTGACGCTGTTGTAGATCGCTATTTTCCGATTGTTGAAAGGCTTGAGTTGGAGCTAGAAAATATTGAAGAAACTCTTTTTGATGGGCGTTATACCAAGTCTAATATTGAAAGACTTTTTGCGCTAAAAAGAAAAGTGATGGTCGTTAAGCATGCCGTCTCTCCTTTAATGGAAGCGGTAGGCAAATTGTCGAGTGGTCGAGTGCCACCCATTTGCGCCAATAGCACAGAATATTTTCGAGACATCTTAGATCATTTAACTCGCATTAACTCTGTTATAGAAAGCATACGAGATGCTATCGGGACAGCTATTCAAGTTAGCTTATCTGCTATCGCTCTTGAACAAAATAATATTCAAAAACGCCTAGCATCTTGGGCGGCCATATTCGGTGTGGCAACTGCGTTTGCTGGAATTTGGGGAATGAATTTTGAACAGATGCCAGAATTAAAGTGGGATCTAGGTTATCCAGTAGCAGTGAGCATTATCGTCTCTGCTTGTTCATTCTTGTACTGGCGCTTTAAACGATCGGGCTGGCTATAAGTTTGCCGTTTGAAACGGCTTCGCGAGATCAGCTTGTGGGGTCGTGCATCCTAAGAAGAAATGAAAAACGAGCATATCAATAAATAGTTTCGTTTTTATTGGTGATTAGATTTATAAATTTTTATTTGGAGTCAAATTATGTTTGCAGAATTAATCGATAAAATTATTGACGAATACAAGACAGACCCAAGAAATAAAATCTTTATCAATGAAGATGTTTTATTGGCTTCAGCAAAAGAGGAAACTGGGGTTGATATTTCGGTTGACCAATTAAGAAGTGCGATTAAAAATTTCCTGTCTGGCGAAATGGAGGAAGACGATTATTCCATTTATGACGGAGCTATCTATGCGTGTGCGGTTGCCTCAAATAATTGCTTTGGTAATCCCGAAGAACATGAAGATGATGACGATTACAGCGTAGATTATGAAATAGACTGGATTGAAAATGATGATAGTTCGTTTTGTGCCGAGATTCGTCCTGCTTAACTAGAGTGAGTTTCGTCGTTAAAACGACATAGTTATAACGGTAATGTGGGATGAAACATCTCCACACTAAGGATTGGTACCTTAACAACTCTCTGAACTTTGTAGCGAGGTAATTAAATTAGTATTAAACGAAAAAAACCACTTCAAGGTGGTTTATTCGCATCGCGTAGAATCTGGGTGAGCTATGAGTATGAAATTGTCGATCTCAATTTATCTACTCATTCTTCGAGTGCGTAACTTAAATCTTGCTCTTGCAAGCGTAAAGACGCATGCGAATATTTCAAAAAATTTTCTTTATGCCTTCTGTAATACAAAAGTCCTTCTTTAATACTTGCTACTGTTGCGCCTTGCTCTAGCATTTTGTCCCACAGGTTCCAATCCTCTTGAGGATGGGCACCATCTTCATATCTTTTTTTGTAGCCAATTTTTTGTCCAAAATCGGTACGGTACATCATGGATCCATGATGCTGACCTTGGCGATCCCAATACAAGTCACCTTTATAAGGGTGTGTCTCACCAGGCACTCTCGTTAAGATCTCTTCCTTTAACTCGCCAGTTACAACAATGTCGTAGGTGACGATATCGGTGCTGGCATTTGATAGCAACTCGATTGCATCAGAACGCAACCAATTATCAGCACCGATGAATAGCACATACTCTGTGTTGACCTTAGAGAGCATGTTGTGAAAGTTATCGACAACGCCCAAATTGATTGGTCTGAAAATGTATTCAACATCTGGATAGAGACTTGGTAGATGGCTGCAATCTAATCCTCCGTCATCGACGAATAAAATTCTTGAGGGAAGGATAGTTTGAGATAGCAATGACTCGATGCAATGAGCAGCAAGGTGTCCGTATCTATAAGAGGCGATGATGACTGTAATCATATTCATTGACACGAGAGCATGAGGGCATAAGAAAACGACTTCGCCGCTCATTGGAGCTCTTTTGGCAACTTTTCATCGCGATAAAAAAAATAGCCCAACAAGTGGGCTATTGAGGTTCTTGGTGGCCCGGGGCGGAATCGAACCACCGACACAAGGATTTTCAATCCTCTGCTCTACCGACTGAGCTACCAGGCCAAGAGGCGAGAGTATAGCAAAACTGAGGCCAACCTCAAAATCAAAGCTTCATCATTTCACTCATAGTTTCAGCTCATATCCATAAAATGAGGTCAAATCTCAGCTTGGGCCGCATTTTTTGGTCTTTATCGAGGAAAAATTGCCTAAATATTTAGCGCTATGCGCGATCAAAGGGCTGAAATCCTCCTCAGAGCTATAATCGCCCTCTACTATTAATTGCGCTCATCCTCGTTCTCTTCAATGAAAAAGCAATCCCAAATTTGTGTGGTCGGTAACGGCGCTGTTGGTAAGGCTAGTGCCTTGGCTCTGGCGCAAGCTGGGTATTCAGTTATTTTGCTTTCACCATTGCAAGCGCAATCAAATGCAGCGACTTGGAAGGCTAGTGGTGAGTGGGATAGCCGAGTCTATGCTTTAAATCATGCGGCAAAAAATTTATTGTCATCCCTAAAAGTATGGGATGCGATGGATCAGGCACGTATTGCGCCAGTAGAAGCGATGGATATAAAAGGCGATGATACTCAGCATGCCGGACATCTAAGTTTTGATGCATACGGCGCTCATGTAGCTGCATTAGCGTGGATAGTTGAAGATGGCAATCTGAATCACGCATTAGACAATGCCCTGCAATTTACGCAAGGTGTGCAAATTGTGCAGGCCACAGCAACGCGTTTGCGGGTGAGTGCTCATGAAGTGCAAATTGATTTGAATAATGGTTCTGTATTACATGCTGCCTTAGTCTTAGGTGCTGATGGTGCAAATTCTTGGGTGCGTGCACAAACAGAGATAGGTCTTGACTATCGTTCCTATGATCAGCGTGCCGTGGTGGCGAATTTTTCGTGTGATAAGCCCCATCATGGCGTTGCATCTCAATGGTTTCTAGGTGCTGAAGGTATTGTTGCCTTATTGCCTTTGTCAGGTTCGCAGGTGTCGTTGGTATGGTCTGCGCCAGAAAAATTAGCTGAAACACTGTTATCTGAAACTGCAGAACAGTTAGCCGCGCGTTTAAATAAACTTCCACAATTAACCCTTGGTGAATTGCATCCTTTGCCACCGGCTGTTCCGCGTGGATTCCCATTACGCCTTATGCGTGCACATAGTTGTGCATCAGAGCGCACGGTGTTGGTGGGTGATGCAGCGCATGTTTGTCATCCATTAGCAGGGCAGGGGATGAACTTAGGATTTGCCGATGTGATTGCTTTGCTTGAAGCTCTAGGCCCTGCTGATACAAATACGGATTGTGGTGATGCGCGAGCTTTGCAACGTTATGCACGCAGTCGCAAAGAAGAAGTGTTATTGATGCAGTTGGCAACAGATGGTCTAGAAAGACTCTTTACTTCTGATTTCACGCCGCTACGTTTAATGCGTAATGCTGGTATGAATATTATGAATCGCGTTCCATTTATAAAGCGTAGCCTAATTAAACATGCGCTAGGCAAATCTCCTTCGATTTTTTCTTAATGAGTCTTTGACATGATAAATAAAAATATCCTGCTTTGTGTAATGTTTGCTTTAGTCAGCCAATTAGTTTGGGCTGATTCGCAAGAGGCAAGTGTTAAAAAACTGTTGCAGCCGAAAGTGGGTGAGGGTGCTGTTATTGAGTCGGTAGTAAAAACGCCGTTTGCAAATATTTTTGAAGTCAAGATTGGTGATGAATTAATTTACACCGACTCCGAAGCGAAATTCATTTTCATAGGACGTTTGATTGATGCGCAATCGTCACGTGATTTGACGCAATCGCGTTTAGATGAAATGAACCGTATTAAATTTTCTGATTTACCTTTAGATGCAGCAATCAAGTCTGTAAAAGGAAATGGGAAAAGAGTGATTGCTGTGTTTGAAGATCCGAATTGCGGTTACTGCAAACGTTTTCGTAAAACAGTCAATGAAATGAAAGACATCACTGTTTACACTTTTATGTATGACATTTTGTCAGACGACTCACGCATTAAATCCAAAAACATTTGGTGCTCAAATGATAAATTAAAAGCATGGGATGATTGGATGGTGAATGGCAAAACTCCTGCAGCTGCTGCGGAATCATGTGCGAGTACACCGCATGAAAAAATTTTGGAGATAGGTAAAAAATACAAAGTAACAGGCACGCCTACTATTTTCTTTACAGATGGTTCAAGAGTGCCTGGCGCAATTGATGCAAAGATGTTGGAAGCAAAACTCGCTTCGATTAAATAAATAAATTCATCGTCGCTTACTAAATAAAATAATTTTTAACGGAGTATTTATGTTTCACGCAATTTTATTAAATAAAAATGAAGATGGCACGACCAAAGCAGAGTTAACTCAGCTGAATGATGCGCAG
>CANGLD010000024.1 GCA_947454475.1 Oxalobacteraceae bacterium | reverse complement strand
GCTTTTGAAAGTTCAGCATCATTTTTACACTTGAATTGTTTGCTAATCGTATCGAGCAATTTTTCAGGACTATACGTATCCAGTGATAGTAATTGATCAGGCTTATTTTTCAATAGAGCGACTCCTTTTTCTGAATAAAATACAGAAAACCTTATATTCCCTATTTTCGCTCTGAGAGTCATAGATTTAAGCAGGTTTTTACAAACGTATACATTTGTCAGCACCTTGCAAGGGCATATGGTTACCTTGCTGCTTACTTACATTGAGCTGAATAAATGTCAGCTTGTGAGTTACTTTGTCAGCTTTCATTCAATATAGTTTTAAATAATAGAATGATATTGAATTTTAACGACGCCGCATTTTGCCGCAGATAACGGCAGTTATTTTCCGCTAATGGCAACCATCTTCCGCTTCGACGTTTCCGCATTCATAGTCTTCAATGGGTCTAATTTAGGTTTGTAGATCACTTGATTAGATTAAATTTTCATCCGTCATTTCTTCGCTCAATTTTTTAGACCTTTATTTTTTAAATTTGAAAAATGCATTAACCCTAGTCTTTCTAGGGGATTTGGACTGTGATGACTTTCAGAAATGAAACTTTTATACATCTTCAACATATTTATTCTTGGTTCAATCATCAGTTCAATGCTGTGCTCATATCAGGTTATTCCTAATGAATGGCATGAATACTGCTCTATACGGGGGTACCGTAGAGAAAGAGGCCGTTTTTACTTCTATCGCTATTCACTCAAAGTTAATTGTTTGCTGAACCGGGGAAGGATTTTTGTCAGGAAGTAGATGTGTCTATTTACTAATAAAAATTCATGTGGTGTCTGACTTTTTTCATTAAGCAGGTTGTAGTGAAACAAAAGCCCATGGCATTACAAGAGTGGACGGAGCATAAGCAAACAGACCCTTATGATGAAAGGAGTCATTATGGGTATGCGTATCTCTTCCGGTAATACCGGAATGGCGCAAATGGGTGGTGTACAGAACTGGCAGCAGAAGCGTCAAGAATTTAAAAAACTGGAAACAGCACTTCAATCCGGTGATTTAAGTTCTGCGCAACAGGCATTTGCAACGATGACTGCAAAAGCAGGTAATGCAACCGGTGCTGCTAATGCCAATAACCCATTAGCCAAAGTTGGTCTGGCATTACAAGCTGGAGATTTAAAAGGAGCGCAGCAAGCATTTGCAGCGCTACGATCGAGTGGACATCATCACGCCAGAGGATCGGCATCTGCTCAATCAACTTCAGCAACAGACACAACAGCTTCAACTCAGACACTCGATCAAAAATTTGCAGGACTGTTGAATTCATTAAGTAACAGTTCTGGAAATACAGCGAGTGCAGGCAATGATCCTCAACAGACTCTTGCCAATATCCTTAGTTCAGTTAAAAGCGGCATTGGGGGTAGTTATACCCAAGCGCAGGCAAGTACATCTGATCTGACGGGTAGTCTGATAAACATGGTGGCATGACCAGGTGACTGGTCGAAAATCGGGATCCAGATTTATGCGCATAGAAATGGATTCCGATTTATTTATGGAATATAAAGTATGACAAAGCTGATACACACAGGGCCAATTAGCAGCGTAGCAGTATCTGGAAAATATATTGCTACTGCAGGATATGACAATAGAGTCATATTATGGGATGAAGAAAATAATACAGCGCTAGGTCGTGGTGGTCATGATCATTTGGTTAATCACTGTGAATTTAATCATGTTGGATCTAAGCTAGTTACTGCTAGTAGTGATTATTCTGCGCGCGTGTGGGAAATACCCAGTATGCGTTTGCTTTGTGTGTTAGCAGGACATCAGGATGATGTCGATATGGCGTCATTTTCTCCAGACGATACACTGATTGCAACTTGTGCATTAGATCGTGTTGTTAGAATTTTTACACTTCAAGGACAATGCTTGAAGGAGTTATATGGCCACACTGGGAATATTATTTCAGTCATGTGGTCGGCTGATGGAGAACGTCTCGTTTCATCTAGTGTGGATGGGACAGTCAGAGAATGGGATGTGCAAACTGGGATAGAAATCAGTTGTCATAATCTCGATGCAGTGCGTACAGATACGATTGCATTTGATAATCTAGGACGTATTCTTGCAGGTGATGATCGTGGTCGTATCGCGATCATCGATAAAGCCTCGATTACGTATCACACGATACATAAAGCCGGTATAAAAAAATTAGTCTATTCAGACAAACATCAAATACTTGCAACATTAAGCTATGACCGCTCATTAATTATTTCAAAATTAGCGGCTGATGGTTCACTAAACATAGTAAGTCGAACAGAGTTGCCAGCAGTGATTTGGTCACGTGCTGCAGCGATATTAGATGATCATAAACTTGCAGTAGGTACTTTTGGTACACGCTACGCTATTTATGATTGGCTAACCAATCAGTGGGATGTGGATGAAGTAGCTGCAGGCACGAGTATTAATGCAGTTGCTATGCATCAGGAAAGTGTTTTTACAGTAGGTGATGCAGGAACTGTATTTCGTGATGGCGTAGCATTAGCAGAGACAGGAAGTCTTTGTAATTTTTTGGTTTCTGCTGATACTCAGCTATTTACTGGCGGTCAATTAGGATTTTTATTTAATGCTCTAACTGGAGCAGCGCTATACCAACATCATTCTCCGCTTAATTGTGGTGTCTATTTTTATCATGCAGGCCAGCCCCATTTAGCAATCGGCACTTACACCGGTGAAGCATTGATATTTAAAATCATCAACGACCAAGAAATTAATTTAGTAAAAACACTGAGAGTGTTTGAAAACGCAATAAAAGGCTTAGCAATTTCAGGTAGTCAAATTTTTGCGGTATGTGCATCAACAGATATTGCTTGGATAGATGGCGAGTTTCTTGAGGTTAGAAGAAAAATATCGCGTGCTCATGAAAAAATTGTGAATGCTTGCACGACTGTAGGTGAGGCAGGATTTGCTACGGTAGGTAGAGATAAGACACTAAGACTATGGATGAATGGTGTACAAGAAATTTATCAGTCGCCCCACAAAAACTCAGTGAAATCATTATGTGCCAGTGATGATGGAAAAATATTAATGACGGGTAGTTATGGTGGAACGATTGCAGGGTTTGATGTTGCAACTCGATCTTGGATAGATTTTTATCGTCCTACAACTGCGGGCATTTCTTCCATTACTTATGACTCTGTTCAGAAGCAATTTCTGGCTGCAGCCTATGATGGTTCTTTGCATGTGATTCAATAAAAACACCATTAAATATGAAGCACATACTCGTTTTTTCCGGTAGCCAGCGACAAGATTCATTGAATCGTCGCTTGGCTTTTTTTCTTGCTCAACAACTAGAGCATGATTTCACTCTCGATGTTGTTGATACAAAAGATATTGATTTCCCGCTTTTTAATCAAGATGATGAACGTAATCCTGAGATATTGAAAAAGATATTCCCTATCTATCAACGATTTTTGCAGGCGGATGGATTTGTAATGGTTTGTCCTGAGTACAACGGATCCGTTACTCCTTTTTTGAAAAATACCTTAGATTGGATTTCGCGTTTGTCGAGAATTGCGCCGGATGAATGTATTAATCCTTTGCAGGAAAAGCCAATGCTACTTGCATCAGCAACTGCAGGAATGAGTGGCGGCATACTTGGCTTACAAGCAGCAAGAAATATTTTTAATTATTTAGGTAGTCTGGTTTTAGCTGAGCAGATTTGTATGCCGCAAGCTGCGCATGCTTGGAATGATGGTGGTTTTCCTAAAGATACGTATTTGCTAGAAATCATACATCACGCTGTAGGTCGATTGTCATCCGTACTTTATCCGTCAGTCTGAATAGGCTAAACAGGTACGCGAATGAAAAATAGAAATATGAGGTGAGGACATGGGTGTAATGCGAGAGCAAGGACATTGGCCAACATTTGATGCAGTTTTATGCGGCCAAATGAGTGATAGAGAAAGACTAGGCTTGCCTGATCATTATGTGGCCGATAGGTTTGGTGATGAATTGCATCAGGCTTATAGTAATTTGCGCAAACTAGATGTGCTCGAATTAGTTCGCACCTTAGAAGATGCCTCAGTACCATTAGTGAATCGCTACGCAGCAGGCAATTTGCTAGCCTTGCTTGGTGATCCACGTATTAAAACTTTGGATCCATTCATGATTGGGATATCAGGTGGAATGGTATCGATAGGTTTGGACGCAGATGATGTGCAGCCTGTTTTGCAGCGCTTTGATAAATTAGGATTAAATGAGTCGTGGATTAAAAAAGAATGTCCACGCCATCAAGTTAAATTAAATTCATTCAATATTGGAAAATATCCCGTCACCAATCAAGAATATAAAGATTTTTTGATTGATACGAATTATGCGGAAATTCCAAGTAGTTGGGCATTTAGACGTTTTCCAATTGAGCTAGCAAATCATCCTGTCTACACACTTTCTGCTGAGGCCTGTGATGCTTATGCGAATTGGTTAGCTACAAAAACAGGTCGTGCATTTCGTTTACCTACTGAAGCAGAGTGGGAGTATGCGGCTGCTGGTCCTGATGCGAAAGAGTTCCCTTGGGGTGAAGCATTCGATCCTCTTTTAGCCAATACTTGTGAAACAGGTATTTTCTCTTCCACTTCCGTAGGCATGTTTACAGCAGGCGCTTCACCATTTGGTGTGCTGGATATGGCAGGCAATGTAGAAGAGTATGTCGCTGATTTTTATCATGCTTACCCTGGTGGGGAAGATATTGATGATCATTT
This sequence comes from Oxalobacteraceae bacterium, assembly GCA_947454475.1. Lineage (GTDB taxonomy): Bacteria > Pseudomonadota > Gammaproteobacteria > Burkholderiales > Burkholderiaceae_D > Pernthalerella. The sequence continues at coordinate 15,722 of CANGLD010000024.1, read as the reverse complement.
AAGTCAAATACATGGACGTTATCGTGTCGCGCGTGGTGGTAGTTTTGCGCGCTTTCGTGATTTAGCAAGAAATTCACGCCGTCATGGGCACAATCCACGTTCAGTTACCTACGCTATGGGTTTTCGTTTGGCTGAATCATTGATCAATCAATAGATATTTAAAATTTATAATTAAAAAACACCATGGCACATTTACTCATTATTGACCTACCCGGTGGGAATGATACGGATATTTTTGATGCAGCTATCAATTTAGGTCATAGCTATAGTTTTCTTAGCTCCGACATACCACTGTATTTGCAGCAGCCTAAAGTGGCGTCTTACTTAGAGCGTGCTGATGCAATAGTGGATACTGCTGGAAAAATATATGAAGACATTGAAAAACAAGTTCTGGCTCTGCATAAGAAAAACACGATAGATGCAGTGCTATGTTTGATTGATATACGTTTGATACAAGCTGCAAAGCTTGCAGAAAAATTACATGTTCATTACCTTAATTCAGAGAGTGCAATTTTATTGCGCGATAAATTTAATGTAAGACGCAAATTGGCTGAATATGGCATAGCGCAACCTGAATTTGCTTTAGCTGAGTCTACTGCTGAGTTGGTGCAAGCTGTGCATAAGCTGGGTTTGCCAGTACTGATTAAACCTGCAGATGGCTATGGGTCACAAAACATTATCAGTTTGCTCGAGCCTGAAGATTTAGATCCTTGGATAAGTCCACTTGAAGAGATGTTACCTAGCCACACAGATTATGGTTTAGGTGTAAAAGCAAATGATAGATTGCTAGTTGAGCGCTACATGGAAGGAAGCTTCATAGGATGCGATACATTTACTGTAGATGGTGAGCATTATCTTTTAGGTGTAAATGAAAAGAAAATGTTTGCGCCGCCTTCCTTTGCGATTCAAGGTGGTTGTTTTACACCTCGGCAAGCCGAGCATGCCGAATTAGAGCGCTATGTGTTTTCACTACTGCGTGCTGTGAATTTTAATTGGGGTGCAGCGCATATAGAATTAATGATGACTAAAGAGGGACCAAGATTAGTTGAAATCAACCCTCGCTTAGTTGGTGCAAGAATAGGGCGTTTGATTGGCTACGCTTTGAATCGATCTATTTACGAAGATTTGATAGCACTGCATTTAGGTTCTTGGTTACCGTCTAGTCAACAAGAAAAATCACATCAGGTCGCTATCACTCGTTGGATAGTGTCAGCAGAATCGGGAACTATAAAAAATATTGCATTGCCTGATAAAGCAGATCCAGCCATAAAATGTGTGGAAATACTTAAACATGCTGGCGATGCTGTACATCCGCCTTTTGAAAATGCGGATCGCATAGGTTATGTGATGACAGCATCAACATCGCGCGACCATGCTGAGGCACTGGCAGATCGCTATATTACTGAAATTCAGTTAGCTTTGGATTGAATGCAGACTGTTTGCCGCTAGCTTGAGCTAGTGCATCGTGCTTTGTTTTTTATAAATTAAAACAGGCTGCTGGCTATTAAATAGCACTTTTTGTGTTTCACCACCGAGTAGTTGTGTTTTATCGCCGCGCCATCCGTGCGATGCCATGAAGATAAGGTCGCAGTGATGTTCATCCGCTGTTTTAATGATGGCTCTGAATGGATCCAACTCTTTGACGAGTACGCATTCGACTACAACCTCGGCAACAATGCCTGCGTTGCTAATGAAATCAAGATAGCGATCAGCAAATTTCTCAAATAAAGTATGGCGTAATTTTATCCAGTCTGGATCACGGTGTAGCCATGCCTCAAGTAGGTCAGGATGTTCGAGAGGAATGGCATGCATGCCAGTGACTTTTGCACCGATTGCTTTCGCAAAACTCATACCACTGATGATGGCTTGTTCAGATAAAGCTGAACCATCTGTGGGCATTAAAATGTGGGTATACATGCATGTGCTCCGCGAGTTAAATGCTAATGATAGAAATCTGCCTTAAGCATTAGTGAAGTCTGCATAGAGTGCCATGACGTATGTAAAGCTTATGGCGTCCTTGCTTTGCGTCTGCATGATGCATGATGAAAAAAAGCAGGGATAACTTTTTACTTGGCCTTGGATACGTGTTACGCGGTATAGTTCGGTTGAAATTATTTGTCCTCATGCATTTTGTACGCAATGGCGACGCGGATTCTTTTTTATGTCAGCACCTAAACCTCACCATTTCTTGTTGCGATGGCCCTTGTCTGCGTTGATGGCATGGACGGGCACTTGGGCATTATTTCTACTTGTGTTGGCGCCTCGTTTGCCACTCTTACTTGCAGTCGCTTTAGCAACAGCAGTTGGAGTGTTGTGTAGTGTGATGGCAGGAACATTCTGGAGAAGGCTGGCGATTGCAGCGGGATTTCCTCTCTCTTTGCTGCTATCGGGTTCGATTACCTTACCTGCTTGGGCTTGGTTATTACCCTTGCTATTAATCTTGTTAATTTATCCCATGAATGCTTGGCGTGATGCGCCACTTTTCCCTACACCAGCAAATGCATTACACCAGCTTGAACAGCATGCACCTCTTGCACCTCACGCTAAGATACTAGATGCAGGTTGTGGCTTGGGTCATGGCTTAATTGCCTTGCGCTTAGCTTATCCAGAAGCGCAGCTTGTAGGCATAGAGTGGAGTTGGCCTTTGCGTTTGCTGACTGCTTTGCGCTGTCCATGGGCAAAAATACGGCAGGGTGATATCTGGAAAGCAGATTGGCGTTCTTACGATATGGTGTATCTATTTCAAAGACCTGAAAGCATGCCACGTGCAGTTGCAAAAGCACGTGCAGAATTGAAGCCTGGTGCATGGCTAGTGAGTTTGGAATTTGTGGCGCTAGAGTTGCAGGCAAATGCTAGTGTGCAAACGGTAGAGGGCAAACCTGTATGGTTGTATCAAGCTCCGTTTTTATTAGCGGATGAAAAGAGTAAAGAAATTAAGCAAGTTCAGAAAACAAAAAAGAAAAAATAGTCCTTATACATAAGTGCCTGCATAAGTCACGATCTTGCCGCCTGTGCCTATCTTAAAGCGCGAGATGCCTGCCAGACTACGTGTATTAATTCCACCCAGATCAAGCGTCTGTATGCCTAGTGCGCGTAATTCTTCAAACGCGCGCCACATTAAGAGATTATGCGCATGTCGAGCGCGGCCTACAGCATTCGTCCAACCCACATGATAAGTTGCCGTGCTGCCGTGTATTAAAAACAGCATAGCGGCTATACGAAGATGTTCAGCTTGGTGTGGTGGTGAACTCTCAACTTCAGCCTGCAGCATGAGGAGCGTTGATGATGGATCTGCTCTCGCTGCATGGTAATGCTCAATAAAATGTGGCGGTAATCCATAAAAATTTTTCTCAATGCGTTGAGCTTGTTCTGCTTCGAATAACCATTGCATTTCTACACTGGTATTAGCTGCACGCACCATCATTTTATTTTCACGTTCAGCTGCAACGAGACGATTACGCCAACGTCCTTCACATGCTGCGCGTAATTGTTGGGGAGTTTGTGTGAGATCGATGAGCACGGTGGAGTAGCCTGTCATAACTCGCGTCAATGAGGCTAAGCTAGGATCACGTGGTTCTGTTAATGCTGGAGAAAATAGTAACCAACGTGGTCTACGTGGAGGACAACTGCGTTGTAGTTCACGGTAAATTTCTTGTTGTTCTTTTGCTGATAAGGGTACACACCACACTGGTCCCCGTGTGCAGAGTGCTACTCCTAATATTCCACCATAACGACGACAAATAAACTGCGCTAATGCGACGGTTTTACCCTGCTGAATGACCTCTGCTCGATGACAATCTAAGCCCATTGCCTGAAAGCTCGCTCCATATGCCCAGTCTTGTTGCAGCGCTGTGAAGTGCGGTGCTTGTAGCTGTTCCCATTCAGACTGTTGGATTGCATTCCAGCGTATGTGCATCGCGTTCTATTTAATAAAATCATTCGTGAATAAAAGCATAACTCAGCAATTAATTCGATAATTCATGTCTGTTGATGCATGAATTCACTGCTTGCAAAGCTATAATCCGTTCGACATTCTAAAGGGTAGAGAAATGGTCCAACGCTTTTTTAAAGCACGTCCCATTGCTAAAGTATTAGGGCACGATATTGATAAGCCTAAATTAACCATGGCGGGTTGGCGTCTTATTTTTCTTTATCTCGCTTTGCCATTCATGCTGATAGGTGCCCTTTTTGATTTTTTTATTCAATTATCAACGGGACATTGCGTGGGTGTGTGGTGTTTATTTAGTTAGCATATTAATAAATAATTATCTAAATAGTATTTAATTGTTTATTAATTAATAGCGTGCTAATGACTTCGCTATAGAAAAAACTTCCACTTTGTTTCACAATTGCAATACAGTTCGGGTGTCTTAGCTTGAAATTCTAGGGCTGGTGTCGATATACAAGTTGATTTGGTGGGTAATGAACCCCATCCACAACACTGAGTGTCAGTGCTCAAGGAGAGGCAAATGCTTTTTTTCGTTGGATTAGCCGTTGTTTTTGGCTGTGTTTTCGGTGGCTTTATTATGGCCGGCGGGAAAATGGCGCCGATTATTAAATCGGCACCGGTCGAAGGTTTTATTATCGTGGGTTCAGCGATTGGTGCTCAGCTCATTGGTAACAGTATCGGTATTTTTAAAGGTGCCGTCGGTGGTATGGCGAAATGCATCTCCGGACCTAAATGGAAGCCTCAAGATTATCTCGATTTGATTCTATTGGTCGGTAAGTTATTGGCCGTGATGAAAAAAGAGGGTGCGGTGGCTTTAGAGGCACACGTAGAAAATCCTGATTCCAGCGGTATCTTTGGTGAATATCCCAAGCTTGCAAAAGATCACGCGATTGTTGGCATGATTTGCGACACCTTACGTTTGGTGGTGATTGCACAGGGTAATTTGGATGCAGATGCGGTAGGCGATGTATTAGATAACGCAATCAAAACACATCACCACGATGAAATGAAAACGCAAGGCACACTTGCTTCGATTGCAGGTGCGTTGCCTGCGCTGGGTATTGTTGCTTGTGTTCTTGGTGTGGTGAAGACCATGGGCGCGATTGATCAACCGCCACCTGTACTGGGTGGTCTGATTGGTGGCGCGCTGGTAGGTACCTTCCTTGGGGTTTTCGTGGCGTATGGTGTGTTCGATCCTATGGCTAACCGTTTGGGTCAAATCATTGACGAAGAAGGTCAAGTTTTCAAAGTCATTAAAGAAATGATTGTGGGTACCTTAAAAGGGAATCCTATTCCTTTGGTGATTGAAGCAGCACGTGCTTGTATCAGTCATCATAATCAACCTTCATTTGCTGAAGTGTTTGACGGCTTACGAGGCAAGTAATTTCAGCTTATCTCGAGTGTGGGATTGGATCCGGAGTGGTAGTCAGCGCTATAGCGCACTAAGATTTCGGATCTGATTCATGCTCATCATCTACGACGGCGCTTGTCCGTTCTGTTCTAGTTATATTTCACACTTACGGTTAGAGCGCGCAGTTGATCAGATCACTTATCTGAATGCGCGTGATGACGATGCACGACTACGTGTTTATAGTCAGGCAGGCTATGATTTTAATGCGGGTATGCTAGTTGTCATTGATCAGCAGGTTTATGCTGGAGCAGACGCAATCCATGTACTTGCATTACAAAGTTCTGGTAGTGATGGTTTCAATCGATTGAATCATTGGATTTTTAAACACTCGCTACTAGCAAACATTCTTTATCCCTGTTTAAAGTTAGGCAGGCGATGTGCTTTGATTTTGCTAGGCATTCCTTTATTAAAAAAACCTTAGCTGTGTTGAGCAGTAAATAATGGCAGGGAAAGTGCTGAGCCAAGCCCAGAAAAAACGATTCAAGCCAAAATGCCAGAACACGAGGAAATGAAATAGCGCTGCAATACTGCACCAGGTGACTGCCCATAGTGGACCACACAGCGCTAGAGGGAAAGTACTTTCCCATACAATGAAAGACCAACAACTCACTAATGCAAACCAGCGTTTTTTATAGATGCTGTTTTCTTGCAAAGGACCGAAAATTGCGCCGCTAATAAAAAAAGATAGCGCGCGTCCGTTGCGCCAGTTTGCATCGAAAAGTTTTACGGAGCCAGAAATAAAATAAGAAGAAATCGCTTGTATGGTGATGAACCATAATCCAGCGCGATAAGCCATAGGCGCGCCGAGTAGGGGTATGCCTAGTTGTGTGATGAGTAGACCTGTTACTACAACCAAGGTCATAAAATCGCTGCCACCATTAAAAGCACCACGCCAGCGTATCAAAAGAATGATGGTGCTAAAAAATAAAAATACACTGCTCACAAGACTAATACCAAAAAACAGGGTGACAGCGGTTGCGGCGCGCAGCATCAGATGCAATTGATGGTGATGATCTTGATATAAAAAATCAGCCAGCCTTTGCATCCATATTGGGCTATGGGATAACTCTTGTCGTTGTTTGCTCCAACACCAAATACCTGTTTCTTGCAGCGCTGGTTGTAGTCTAAAAAATTCTAAGGTTTGTATTAACAAGCTGAGTGCACATAAGCATTCAACTGCGCGCAGTGCGAAATAAAGATTCAGCATAGTTTCACCAAGCGATAGCAGGAGAGGTGAGTACTGCTGCATCTTCATTTGTCTCTGGCGGTGGAGCTATTAAGCAAAGTTGAAATTGATACTGTTGAATGTTGATTGCCTGAGTGTGTCGTTGTAAATAATCGCGTGCATGTCGCATGATTAATTGATAGGTCACGAGTTGTTCTACATTTTTATCATCGCTAAGCACTTGTAAGTCAGCTGATAAATGATCAACTAAATTTTGATTGGCTAGAGCTAGATTGATCTCTGGATTATGGAATAGCAGATGCAGTTGTCGTTGCGCTCGCGGAATGGTGGATTGCCAGTTTGACCAATGATTGTCCTTATCAGCGTAGCGCACAAAAAGTGTGGGCACGTGACCCATACGATGAAAGAAACGCCAGTTGGGAAAAAAACTCCTAAGCAGGAAAAGCCAAGGGCCAGTGATGACCCTACTACGATAAATCAGAGCGAAAAACAGAAAACCAAAATAAAGCGCAAGAGCGAATAGGGCGAGGGAGGGGAAATGCATGCGGACTAGCTACAAAAGTTGCTGATGTACAATATTCTCATAAATTATTAAGATAAGGCACGTAGTTAGCCTCAATTTATTTCGTATGAAGACCTCTTACTTTCATCGTGTTTGCGTGACCTTATGCATCTTTGCCTTGGCTGGCTGCGCTAGCGAGTCCGAGTTGGCTGCCATTCGTCTTGATACCAGTCATCCCTTATATAAAAGTGAAGCATGCCAGCAAGCGCTATCCGCAGTGGAAAGTCATAAAGACGCAAAAACAGTCAGCAACGTAGCGACGCCTGTCCTCGTGGTGTTAAGCGCAGGTCTATTGTTACCCGTTGTGGCAGCCAATGCGGGTTTGGATACAGTAGATCGTGTGGATGCTTCTAATTTAGAAATGCGTTGTGGTGGTAAGGGCAAAACAAAAGAAGAAATTACAGAAAAAGTAGTTGGCGGTGCTGCCTTTGGTCTGGCCGGTGGTGTCGTCGGCAAATGAATGTCTCATACTGAACAAACTGAGTTCATGATTTTTTTACTGGAGTGTGTCACTTGAATAAAACATGGCTAGGAATATTGCTGTTAGTGAGCAATATGGCGTATGCAGAATGGACCTCTGTGGGACATTTTGATAATGGCGATTTTTATATAGATCGCCAATCTTTGGTTCGTAAGGGTGATCAACGAGAAATCTGGACGTTGATGGATTATCGTTTTGTACAGATGGATGCGAATAAAAATGTTTTTCGTTCTTCGAGATCGATGATGCAGTTAAATTGTGCAGAAAAAAAAGGACGCATCATACACATGAGTTTTTTTAGTGGATCTATGTTGCGTGGAAATGAAGTCAGCAAAATGGGCATGCTCAAAGATTGGGAGCCTGTTCCCCCAGATACACCGATTTACCGCATCTTAGAAGTGACTTGTGGGCTTTGATATTACTGGTGGATTACGCTGGCATGGGCGTGCATTCACTCGACGCAAAAAATACTGGCAATCTACGATTGCTGCTATTGCAGATTGGCTAGCGCAAACACGTCCAACACATAAACACTTACTGCTGATAGGTGGTAGTGCCGGTTGGATGATGTCTTCTGCTTGGTTACAACAATTCGAACGCATCGATCTTTACGATCTTGATCCTCTTGCGGGATTGCTGTTCCGATTCAATCATGGTCGTGCTTTACGTCTTGCTGGCTGTATGTTGGTTTGTCATAGACGTGATGCGATCCATGATTTAGAACAGGTCTTATCACAGCATCCCGATGCCAGTATTTTTTTCGATAATGTATTAGGTCAATTACGTTTTCGAACAGACGATGAAGAACTAGCAGAAAAAGAATTGCAAAAATTTTATCGTCGTCTTCAGGGGCGCGACTGGGGCAGTATTCATGATTTGTTTTCTGGTCCCATCAATGAAACAGCGCAGTCCGCACTCGCTTGCGAGAGTTTTCAAGGACTGCAGGTGCCTGAAGGATTAAGCCTAGAAGGTCAAACAGGCGCAGCAGCGCAAACTAAGTTGTTACGCGCAGTTAGTGCGAGTGGCAATTGGATGGATCATTTCACTTCTGAAGTTTTCCCCCAGGGGCTGGCGCTACGTTTGATCGCTTGGCGTTTCTCTCCCCATTACTGTCATTGGTTACAAGCTGGCTGGGTAAGTCAATAAGTCAGGGTTTCATTACCTGCGTTGTCATGCTTGTGCCATTTTCCAAATTAAAGATTTGAGAACTGATGACGATAATCAGATTTGGATACAATTACGTAAAGTAATTCTCCAGCATGCATGTTGATGCTGATTGAGATTGCCAGTGCGTGAATTTGATGGCGAAACTTACGTTATTTTATGGATTTTATTGATAAAAAGAGGACGCACATGAAGCGTAAACTTGCTTTTCTACTGACTTGTTCATTATTTGCCTCACAAGCATATGCAGTCGGTGCACATTGGGAATATGAAGGCGAACATGGCCCTGCAAATTGGGCAGGTATGGAGCCCACTTTCAAAACCTGTGGCTTAGGTAAGCGTCAATCACCGATTAATATAGAAACGCGTGATGCAGAAAAAGGTGGTTTACGTCCTATCGTATTTTCTTATGTGCCAGGACCTGCAGAGATTTTGAATAATGGACACACTATTCAAATCAATCTGCCTAACTCTGGTACTGCACGCTTTGATGGCTTGGAATATAAGTTAGTGCAATTTCATTTTCATACGCCAAGTGAAGAAAAAATCGATAGCATGGCTTCCCATATGGTTGCGCACTTAGTGCATAAAGCAGGGGATAATAAGTTAGCAGTAGTGGGTGTGCTCTTCAAACTAGGCAAAGAAAATGCAGCTCTTAAGCCTATCTTTGATAATTTGCCACCCAAAGAAAGCATGACTAGACCACTGAACGTCTTTAATCCAGCAGATTTGATTCCAGCTGATCCTACCTATTTTGGCTATACAGGTTCATTGACTACACCTCCTTGTAGTGAAGATGTGAAGTGGCATGTCATGAAAACACAAATTGAAATCTCTTATGCGCAATTAGCTGCGTTTAAGAAGCTCTACAAAATGAATGCTCGTCCAGTCCAGCCATTGAATGGTCGTCGGGTTCAAGTATTGCAGCAATAAATCATGTTAATAAATTAATATTCGATATCATCATCGAATAAAAAGATGAATGCCCTGTGCCCGACAGCACAGGGCATTTTTTTAGCAAATGAAGTTAATAATTTATTAATTTAATGATTGTTTGTTGAACTGGATGATTGCACCATTATTCGTATTGTTATGTTTTTTCGTAGTGTTACGCTTTTTTATAAGGATAAATAAAAAAATTTAGGGTGTTCAGCCTCTTAGACCTACTTTGTTACTGTAAATCGTTGGATTTATTAAAAACTCTTCTCTATAATCCAAATTATTACAGTGGGTTAATTTTCACCGCTCGTTATAAAAATACTAATATCAATAGGCATCGCTGGATTTGAGGCAATCAGAGGAATGCAATGCGCTCACCATTAAAAATCCTGATCACTAGTCGCAAAGGCGGAGTGGGCAAAAGCTCTATCGCTGTGAATCTGGCCGCGTATTTTGCTCGCATGGCAGGTAAGAAAACTGCGCTCGTTGATTTTGATTATCAGCGTACCTCTACGCATTGGATTACCGATGCGCCACAAATTGGTATCGATTGCCGTAGTTTTACTTTGCCTAACTCCAAAGGCTCAGGTAATGCACTTTTGGAAGCTAAAGAAGCACTGAGAAAAACATCGGAATCGAATCAAGTCATTATTTGTGATCTCGCTTGGGCAGATGTGCTGCCACCTGAATTTTTGTTTGAATTTGATTTGGTATTAGTGCCTAGCTCTGGTTCAAAAATTGATTTACTGAGCTCATTAGATTTTGTGAGTCGCTTCTCTTATATTTTTAATTCACGCATGCGCAATCCGCCTAAGTTAGCGATTGTTCCTAGCAGAATTAGCAGCCTCAAACATTTCAAAGCGACATACGACGAAGTATTTCATGAAGGCTTAGCAGTATCTGAACCTGTCATGCACATGTCGGCTATCGATGAATTATTTGGCATGGATTATTTGATCGCTTCCGACAAACCAGAAGCTAAAGAAAACTTCTTACATTTTTGTCGCTCGGTAGAAGACTTGGCTGAGACAGAAACCGATCCTAGAATCAATGTGAAAGAACTCACTTTCCAACATAAGGTCAGTGGATCCGTGTTGGATAGATTCCGTGCTATTCGTAATTCTTCACAGACACCACTGTTGCGTGAAGCGGTGATAGAAGATTTGCCAGAAGCTGTAGCGCAGATGCAAGCTCAGATTCCTTCATTCCTTACTATGCGAGATGCTTAATTATTCTCAGTAGATCAGCAGCAGAATAAAAAAATCCGCACTCATTATTGACTGCGGATTTTTTAATGTTATTTCTTTTTGGGTGGTCCCTTTTTATCATCGGCGGGCTTGGGTGGCGGTGGTGCTGTGCCGTACAAAAGATTAATCCCATCGGGATTGCCATCTGTAATTGATTCAATCAGTAAATCAATAGCACCCGCTAGCTCTGTAGAGTCAGCTGCTCCCATCCATTGCGCACGATTATTTCTCAACGCGACTAATTTCTCTGGAGCGCAATCAGGTCCATTTTTAGCAAGCCACTTCAGTGCTTTTTCACGTCTTGCTTCTGCATCAATTGTTTCCATACCTATGATGCGAAATGCAGCGATAGGACAAGGCGGTTTCATAGAGGGTTTTTTAGGCGGCGTCTCTGCAGCTACTTCGCCATCTTTACCAGCTTTATCTTTTTTATTTTCTTTTTTGCCATCAGCAGATTTTTTAGCAGTGGCAGGATCGGGTTTTTTAGGCTCTTCCTTGTTCGCTTCTGCTTTGGCATCGGCTGTTTTAGTCTCAACACCTTTTGCGTCTGCTGCTTTGGTTTCAGTTGTTTTAGGATCAACAGGCTTAGGCGGTGTAGGAGCCGGTGCTGCAGTTGCAGCAGCTGCTTTAGGTGCTGCCGTAGTTGGCGTTGCAGGAGCAGGCGCTGCGGTTGTTGTAGCTGGTGCTGCAGTTGTAGCGGCTGGTTTAGCAGGCGTGTTTTGCGCGATGCTGTTTAGATTAAACAGCAGAGCTGTGAGCAACATCGATGCAGTGAGAACATTTTTCATGGTCGAGTACGAACGCTAAGAATGGCAACCAACTTATTGTTTAGTTTGCTGTGCATTCGGATCTTGATAGAGCAACATGATGCTAATGCGTCGGTTACGCGGATCAGCAGGGTCTTTGGGGTTGAAAGGCGCAGTGTCGGCTACCCCTTCAATACGAGCAAATCGATCTTCACTTAAACCACCTGACTCCATCAGCCTACGCGTTGCTTCTGCACGCTCACCAGAGAGTGACCAGTTATTGCGTTCCGAACCTGCGAAAGCAAGGCTGTCTGTATGGCCACGTACTGCAACCTTGTTGGGGAGATTGGCTACCGATTTTGCGACTTCACGAATCAGCGCTTGTGCCTTAGACGCCATGCCTGTCGTACCTAATCCAAACATAGAAAAATCGGCTTTATCAATAATCTCTATGCGCAATCCTTCTTTCTCGCGTATGAATTGCACCTGATCTTTTATTTTGTCGAGCTCTTTGTTTTCAGACATCTTTTCTTTGACTTCTTTTTCTAACTTGTCAAAGTTTTGTTTGTCAGTTTCAGCTGAAATTTTTTGTCTTTCTTCGGCTGAAAGATCACTGCTGTTTCTGTTGTTCTCACTGCTATTTATGCTTCCGGTATCGGTCTTGGTGCCATCTTCAGCGCGTGGGGTTTCGCGCTTTAAAAATGAGGTGCGCTGACCTGTATACGGCATACCATCAGGATCGAGCAATGACTGACCACCCATGATGCCATTTGTACCTGCCACCGTACTCATTTTTACGGCACTATGGGAAGTTGGTTTGAAATAGTCAGCAATACTTTTACGTTGGTCTTCATTGGTGGCGGATAACAGCCACATGAGCAAAAAGAAGGCCATCATGGCCGTCATCATGTCGGCCAGCGCAATTTTCCAAGCACCACCATGCGCACCGGCATGGTCGCCTTCGACTTTTTTCTTAACAACGATGGGTTCTAGCGGAGGGAGGTTATCCGTAGAGACAGCCGGTGCAGCCGCAGCGGCAGCTGCCTCACCTTCTGCTGGTTTAGCGTCTTCGTTTTGTTCTTCTGGTTTTTCTTCAGCCATGATGACTTCTCTCACTGCGGTTACAGTGCTTAATAATCGACAGCATGAGACTGAAATGAAGACTCACCATCGGACTTTTACGCACTGTACTATTCTTTATGCAACATAATACCGTAGATGTTTCCCAAAAGTATATTTTTGCCCCTCAGATTACGCTCTGTATGACTGATTTTCATAGCCCTTTAGGACGATTATTAACTAAGTTATCGCTCTGTCTACTTCTCATAGGGCAGGCTAGTCCGTTACTGGCAGCACCGACCGCTTTGGATTTGAATCCTGAGGCTGCCACGGGCGTGCAGCAAAAACAGCTGGTGAGAGCGCGGCATTTCATGGCTGCGGCAGCCAATCCACTAGCGACAGAAGCAGGGCGCGAGATTTTGCGTGAAGGCGGTAGTGCAGTCGATGCAGCCATCGCCATGCAGTTAGTGCTGGGTTTGGTTGAGCCTCAATCATCGGGGTTGGGAGGGGGTGCGTTTATGGTGGTGTTTGATGCCAAGCACCATCGCCTTGAAACAATCGATGGCAGAGAGACAGCACCTGCTGCAGCAAGTCCTGATCGTTTTATGCAGAACGGATTAGCCATACCTTTTATGCAGGCAGTGAATAGCGGCAAAGCAGTGGGCACGCCGGGTTTATTGCGAGCGCTGGAGTTAGCGCATCAACGCCACGGCAAACTAAAATGGGCGCGTTTGTTTGAAGCAGCGATACGCTATGCAGAAGAAGGCTTTCCTGTTTCACCACGCTTGCACATGCTCATTGCGAACAATAAAGATTTAGCTGAACAAAAAGCTGCACGCGCTTATTTTTATTCTCAGGACCTCGCGCATCCAGTGGGCACACGATTAAAAAATCCTGCTTATGCTGAAATACTGCGACGGGTTGCAGCAGAAGGTGTGAATGCATTTTATGAAGGCAGTGTTGCGACTGAGATCGTTGCCGCAGTGCGTGAACATGAAAGAGCAGGAGATTTGAGTTTGGAAGATCTCGCTCACTATCGTGCAAAAGTACGTGAGCCAGTCTGTAGTGTGGTACGTGTTTATAAAATTTGTGGGATGGGACCACCTTCATCAGGTGGCATCGCTGTGTTACAGATGATAGGTATGCTGCAACAGCATCATCTTGAGGACATGCTGCCAAATTCATTAGCAGCCGTTCATTATTTTTCTGAAGCAGGCCGACTCGCTTTTGCCGATCGTGATCGTTATGTGGCTGATCCAGATTTTATATCGGTGCCTGTTGACGCACTATTGGCTCCTGAATATTTACAGCGTCGAGGTGCGTTAATAGATAGTCGATTGAGTATGGGGCGAGCAAGTGCAGGTGAATTTCCTACACCACTAACTAAACAGCTCGCATTGCGTGGCATTGATCAAGCCCCAGATTTACCTTCTACGACTCATATGGTAGCGATCGATCAGCAAGGTAATGCAGTGAGTATGACTAGCACCATAGAATTTGAATTTGGTAGCAAAATTTTTGTACACGGATTTTTATTGAATAATCAGTTGACTGATTTTTCACTCACCCCTACTGATCAAACTGGTGCACTGATTGCTAATCGCGTACAAGCGGGTAAACGGCCTCGTAGTTCTATGGCACCACTGATCGTGCTGAAAGATAAAAAACCTTATTTATTATTGGGTTCGCCAGGAGGTAGTGCCATCATCAATTATGTGGCCAAGACTTTGATCGGCGTCATAGATTGGCAATTAGATGTACAACAAGCGATTGCATTACCAAATATGGGTAGTCGAAATAAGGAAACAGAGTTAGAGCGTGGTTCGGTGTTGGAGAAACACCAAAGTGACTTGCAACGTATGGGACATCGCGTCACTATCATGCCCTTTCCTAGTGGTGTACAAGCTATCATGTGGGAAAAAAATGGTTTATCCGGTGGCGCAGATCCCAGAAGAGAGGGAAGTGCGAGCGGTGATTAATCACTATTCTTTAACTCAGTTATTTAATTAAGGATGCAAGATCATGAGGGCTTTAACATCAAGCGTGATATCTATTGCATTAGCTGGATTGTGTTTTTCTTTAATCAGTAGTTCAACACAAGCTGATACCTTAAAAAAAATCAGTGACAGTGGATCTATCACATTAGGCTATCGTGAATCTTCCATACCCTTTAGTTATCTTGCTGAGCCTGGTAAGCCTATAGGCTTTGGTGTAGATATAGCGAATAAAATTGTAGAAGCTGTACGTAAAAAAACAGGTAAAAAAGATATCAAAGTCATGTTTCAAGCCGTGACTTCACAAAATCGTTTGCCTTTGGTTGCAAATGGATCAGTTGATCTGGAATGTGGCTCTACTACGAACAATGCAACGCGCGCAAAAGAAGTGAGCTTTGCAGTCAATTATTTTTTTGCTGAGTCGCGTTTACTGGTAAAAAAATCTGCACACATAAAACGTCTGGGTGATGTTGCAAATAAAGCGGTGGCAACCACAACTGGTACAACGAGTTTTGGTCAATTGCGTAAGCTGAGTTTAGAAAAAAATCTCAATCTGTCTGTTGTGCCAGCAAAAGATCATGCCGATGGTTTTTTATTATTAGAGTCAGGTAGAGCGCAAGCTTTTGTCATGGATGATGTGCTGTTGGCCGGTTTAGTCATGAATGCAAAAAATCCAGCTGACTATGAAATCGTTGGTGAGCCATTGCAAACGGAAGCCTATGCCTGTGTCTTACGTAAGGATGATGTAGCTTTCAAAGCCTTAGTCGATGAAACCTTAGTAGGACTGATGAAATCAGGTGAATTTGAAAAGTTGTATAAAAAATGGTTTGAATCACCGATTCCACCGAATGGGAAAAATCTTGGATTGCCTATGAGTCAGCGTTTAAAAGAAAATAAACACTCACCTAGCGATCAACCGGCTAGCTAAAATGCGTTGGGACTGGCAATTTTTTTGTAACAGCACCATTACCGCAGAAGCGACGG
>CANGLD010000023.1 GCA_947454475.1 Oxalobacteraceae bacterium | reverse complement strand
CTTAGTGAGTGCAGAAGGATTCACTAACGTAGGGCGTAAAGCAAGCTTGGCTGAAATCGCTGCATGGGATAGTGATGTGCGTGCTGATTTTAAAGGCTTACCTAAAGGCGCAGGCAGTGTGAGCCAAGGCCAGAAAATTTGGGAAGCAAAATGTGCTGCATGTCATGGTGTATTCGGTGAATCGCCAGAAGTATTTACTCCCTTAGTAGGTGGTACAACCGCTGCTGATGTGGAGCGAGGTAAAGCTGCTGGTTTAAATGCAGCGACAGAAAATGCACGTACTACCATCATGAAGTTAACAACAGTCTCTACATTGTGGGACTACATACATAGGGCTATGCCTTTTGATGCACCTAAAAGTTTGTCCGTCAATGAAGTCTATGCAGCGACAGCTTATCTTTTACATTTAGCCGATCTAGTACCAGCAGATTTCACGCTTTCGAATGACACGATTACATCAGTACAACAACGCTTACCTAATCGGAATGGAGCAAACACTGCGCATGGCATGTTGGATGTAAAAGGATCGCCGGATGTCAACAGTAAAGCTTGTGAAAAAAATTGTGTTGTCGATGAAAAATCACTCGTCGTATTACCTGCTGCAATTAATGGACGCAATGGCAATATGGCGGATCAAAATCGTCGTTATGGTTCTGTGCGTGGTATAGATACTAGCCGTTATAAATAAAAAACTGAACTAAGCGCTGAATAAGGAAAAACGATGGCAGAACCTATGCGCGTCAGAGCTACGCAAAATGGCGAACTAGTTGAAGTCAAAGTATTGATGAAGCATCGCATGATTAGTCGCCTGACTTGGGATACGGGCGGCCATTTAAATCTGCCGCATTTTATTCAAACCATACGCGGCACCTGCAATGACAAGCCTATTTTGTATGTGCACTTCGGCGGCTCTGTTTCCAGAGATCCGTATTTCGCATTTAAATTTAAGGGTGGCCAAAAAGGTGATCGAGTTGTGATCACTTGGGTCGATACTGAGGGTGATACGCGGACTGATGAGACCTTGGTAGTCTAAATTTACAGGTTGATTCAATGCAGCATTGATTCATTGCTGCGCAATACAGAAAATCTTTTTTCTCTCTTATTTCATATTCGCAGAGTCTATAAATATCCTTTTAAGCGACAACGCATATCAAGTTGAAGTTCTTAGTGACTTGATTTTATTGAGCTTAATGATTCTTAAGTGATTTCATTGGGGCTTGCGCCAGTCATCTCCGCACTGCAGCAATTTTTTATAGCTTTGTAAAATAAAAACCTACTGGCTTACTAGGTTAAAAACTTTTTACGTGGCAAATTGCTATGCTTGGCGCCGAGTAATAAGCCGTTAAAAAACATAGTATTTAAATAATGTTGCTGCTTTCAAAAGCCCGTCTGTTATGCGGTTTCTTGATTTTGGGAAATAACGGTGTTATATAGTCTCAGGCGTAAAAGTTTTGCCTTGGAAACTAAGCTTTTTAAGGTGATCACGACCGATCCGTAAGTTAAGGTTCGCATGCCGTTTTTAATCAAAATTGGCGCACGAATTGAGCAGTAAAATCGACGCAGCTTAGGGTGGGTCGAATAATAATTCTGATGAGAAATCGTTGGTTTAATTTGTAGTGAAACAAAAAAGAGGAGAGTTAAACATGGCAATCAGTTTCAACCTGAACGGCTCGACGGTAACCGTCCAAGCCGAGCCGGACACCCCGCTGTTATGGGTGATTCGTGATGAAGTCGGTCTGACCGGCACTAAGTTTGGCTGCGGCGCAGCCCTGTGCGGTGCTTGCACAGTGCATTTAAATGGTAGTCCTATCCGTTCCTGCCAGACTCCAGTGTCTGCAGTAGCAGGTAAGAAAGTTGCCACAGTAGAGTCACTCTCCGCAGACAATTCGCATCCATTGCAAAAAGCATGGGTTAAACATCAAGTGCCACAGTGCGGCTACTGCCAATCTGGTCAGTTGATGAGCGCAACTGCATTGCTCGCTAAGAACAAAAATCCAAGCGACTCTGATATCGATGCTGCAATGAGTGGCAATCTGTGCCGTTGCGGCACTTACAACCGCATCCGTGCTGCCATCAAGGATGCTGCAGCCGAAATGCGCAAGGCTTAAGGAGACAACACAAATGACAACTACACGTCGTGATTTTCTAAAGACAACCGCAGTTGCTTCCGGCGTCTCCGTACTGGGTATGTATTTGCCTGGTCTGGGTGGCGAAGAAGCACACGCTGCTGGTTCCGTGCATACCCCGAATGCTTGGGTGCACATTGCTGATGACAATACTGTCACTCTGATTTCTCACATGTCAGAAATGGGCCAAGGTGTTCATACATCATTGCCTATGCTGATCGCTGAAGAACTCGGTGTTGATATCACCAAGGTTAAAGTAGCAACCGCTGGTGCTAACCCTGCCTACGTTAATGGCTTGCTCGGCGCGCAAATCACCGGTGGTTCCACCGCGATTCGTGATGCATGGGAAAAGCTGCGTATAGGTGGTGCACAAGTTCGTACCATGTTGGTACAAGCTGCTGCGAACAAGTGGGGCGTTGATGCTTCTACTCTGACCGCAGAAAACGGCGTTGTTTCCGGTGGTGGCAAATCAGCTACTTACGGTGAACTGGCTGCAGCTGCTGCTTCAGTACCAGTACCTAAAGACGTTAAACTGAAAGATCCATCACAGTTTAAAGTTGTAGGTAAGCCATTACAGCGTTTAGACACACCATCAAAAGTAAACGGTACAGCGCAGTTTGGTATCGATGCAAAAGTGCCTGGTATGGTCTACGCTTCAATTGAGCAAACACCAGTAATCGGTGGCAAGCCAAAGAGCTTCGATGCTGCTAAAGCGAAAGCAATGCCTGGCGTGATTGATGTTGTACAGATTGGTGACGGCGTTGCAGTTGTTGCTGACTCCTACTGGCACGCATTCAAGGCACGTAAAACATTGAAAGTGGAATGGGATAACGGCGCTGGCGCTGGTCTGTCCACCGCTGCTATGTGGGCTGGCATCAAAGATGCTGAAAAAACCATCAAGCCAATCAAGATTCGTCCTGATGTTGGTAACGCACAAAACGCAATCAACGGTGCAGCTAAAGTTCTGAAAGCTAACTACACCACCCAATTGATCGCGCATCAACCGTTAGAGCCAATGAACTTCATCGCTGATGTTAAAGGCGATCGTTGCGAATTGACCGGTCCTACCCAGTTCCCACAAGGTGCACAAGGTACGGCAGCGGCTGTTCTCGGTATCAAGCCAGAGAATGTCACCGTTACTACAACATTCCTCGGTGGTGGTTTCGGTCGTCGTATCGAACTCGACTTCATCGCTCAGGCAGTGCAAGTATCGAAAGCAGTTGGCCGTCCAGTAAAAGTTCTCTGGACACGTGAAGACGACATGAAGCATGACTTCTATCGTCCACAAGGTCTGCAACGTATGGAAGCTGGTCTGGATGAATCAGGCAAGCCAGTTGGCGTGAAGTTCCAAATGACTTCACAGTCCATCACCCAACGTGCATTCGGTCTGCCTAAAAACACGCTGGATCCATTCATGGTTGAAGCAGCAGTTGCTCCATACGATGTCGCTAACACATCACATGACTTGATCATTCATGATGCTGGCT
This sequence comes from Oxalobacteraceae bacterium, assembly GCA_947454475.1. Lineage (GTDB taxonomy): Bacteria > Pseudomonadota > Gammaproteobacteria > Burkholderiales > Burkholderiaceae_D > Pernthalerella. Next base: position 17,095 of record CANGLD010000023.1, on the reverse strand, counting down.
TACGTGTAGGTTATCTGCGCGCTGTGTCACACACCATGAACTGCTTCGCTAACGAATGCTTCATGGATGAATTGGCTAACGCAGCTAAGCAAGATCCAGTTGAATACCGTCTGTCACTGTTAAAAGATGCACGTTATACAAACGTGTTGAAATTAGCAGCTGAAAAAGCAGGCTGGGGTAAGAAATTACCTAAGGGTCGTGCATTAGGCGTAGCGCTGATGGAAGGCTATGGCACCTACATGGCACAAGTTGCTGAAGTATCAGTAACTGGTGGCAATGTAAAAGTACATAAAGTAACCGTAGCTTGCGATCCAGGCCGTATGGTTAACCCTGAAATCGTTCGTCAGCAGCTCGAGTCCGGCATCATCTATGGTCTCTCCGGCGCACTGTACGGCGAAATCACGCTCAAAGATGGTCAAGTCCAACAAAACAACTTCAATGACTTCCGCGTAATTCGTCAAAACGAATCACCAGTTATTGATATCGTTTTAGTTGAAAGCAACGAGAAGCCAGGTGGTGTTGGTGAGCCATCCACTTCATTGATCGGTGCTGCAGTTGGTAACGCAATCTTCACAGCAACTGGTAAGCGCGTACGCGACTTCCCACTCGCTTCGCACTTGAAGAAGGCTTAATTCGCCAAATGCAATAAAGTAGTTCAGTGCTCCCCTCCTTAGCTGGAGGGGAGCATTTTTTATTTCAGCCTGCATTCATTAAAATAATGTCGTGCATGAGAATGCATGAAATAGAATGAATGTGAATCACAGTCATTGATAGTCAATCGAATAGTTAGCAGCCAATTATGGATAGCATTGATCTCGAAGTTTTAAAAACCTGTGCGCAATGGATAGCAGCGGGTAAACAATGTGAAATGGTTACCGTCATTAAGACCTGGGGTTCTAGTCCACGGCCTGAAGGTGCGACCTTGGGCATTTGTGAAGACGGTCATGTGGTTGGTTCTGTTTCTGGTGGTTGCATAGAAGATGATTTAATTGAGCGTGTAAGACAACATGGCATTACGCGTACTAAGCCAGAGATTGTTACTTACGGCATCACAGCAGATGAAGCGCATCGTTTTGGTTTGCCTTGTGGCGGCACCATACAATTGGCGATTGAGCCATTAAACAGCGCAAGTAAAATCGCTGAACTGATTTCACGTCTTGCGAATCATGAATTGATCGCACGTCGTGTAGATTTACAAACAGGCGAAGTTAGCTTGGGTCCTGCTCGTGCAGGCATGAATCTGCAAATTTCTGAAGCAGCACTCACAACCATTCATGGTCCGCGCTGGAGATTACTCATTATTGGTGCAGGACAGTTATCGCGTTTCTTAGCGCAGATTGCTGTCGGTATGGATTATTTTGTGACAGTCTGTGATCCGCGTGAAGAATACCGCGAAGGTTGGCATGTAGATGGTGTTCAAGTAGTGCATGCTATGCCGGATGATCTGGTCATGGAAATGCAATTAGATAGTCGTAGTGCAGTGGTAGCCTTAACGCATGATCCTAAGTTAGATGATTTAGCATTAATGGAAGCATTGAAATCGGATGCATTTTATGTCGGCGCTATAGGTTCGCGTTCTAATGATAGTAAACGTCGTGAGCGTTTACTCGAGTTTGATTGCACACCCGAACAGTTAAGTAAGTTACATGGCCCTATAGGCTTGTATATAGGCAGTAAAACACCATCTGAAATTGCGATTTCTATTTTGGCTGAATTAACAGCGGTAAAAAATAATATCGCGTTACCTGAAATGATGAGTGTTGGTAAAGCAAAAGAAGCGATGCAATTAGATGCAAGCCCTGACGCCTGTTTACTCGACCCTGCGCAACGCATTGTTTAATCCCTAGTACAATCTCAACCCTTGCAACACATGCTCAGGCTGACCTTCATGTCAGCTTGAGTTGTTTTTATTTGACTGATGGATAATGCAAAACCCTGCCGAACGACCTGATACACCTTGTGTTGCAGTGTGCTCAACTACCTTTGATGATGTATGTCGTGGTTGCGGTCGTACCGTTGCAGAAGTCGCTGATTGGGTTTTTATGTCAGACCAACAAAAAGATGTGGTCTGGACTCGCATACTTGCCGAAGGCTATCCACGTAGGAATAGCTAAAGTCGAACAAATTAAAAAATACTGGATGGTGTGTAGCGCAAACCGAATGACATCCAGTGCGTATCACTTCCCCCTGAAAATTGTTTGCCTGTGGTTGCATCTATCTGTAATAGATTAGGAACAATCGCAAATCGCAATCCAGTTTGCCAATAACTTCCTGTTGAATTATCACCGAAACTTTCTGCAATCAACATCCAACGTTGACTGGCATTCATTTCTAGTCCCACACCCCAGGTCTTTCTGATTTCTTGTGATGCTTTATCACGTAACACGCCAGGGTTGAGATGCATGACGATGCGTTCTTCCATCAATGGCACGGAAATTGGAATAAAAGCATATTCATTACCATGTTGGTTAGGGCCTACATGAATAGAGGGATGATGCACTAACCCGACTGCTAAACCTATACCAGTAGTGTGATCATCTAGTTTTTGAAATAAGGTCTTAGCTTGATAAATAAAATCAGTCGAGTTGTGCATAGATGTATCGTCAAAATAAGCATGACCCGCACCAATCGTGAATTCAAGATTGCCAGTTGGATTGCAAGCAGGTAGTGCCCATGTCTCTAAGCTACTTAGATAAGAACGTGTCCATGTTTCGATCTGACAGCTGCCGGCAGTAGTGAGACGAGCATCATCCGTGACAAAAGGTCGAGCCGCATGAGCAGAAGAGCTAACGAATATGATCGCAAATATAAAATATAAAATAATCTTTTGCGGGATGTGAAAAGAAAATAGTTGTTTGAGCATTATTTTTCTTTGGCTAAATTATGTTTAATCAGAGGCGTGAAATGACATGACTGATCTTCACTCACAAAATGGATGTCTGCAAAACCTGATTTAACACTCTCATGTGTGTTGTCTGAATCTGCGGCAACCGCTAGTAAAAATAATTTAGCTTTATCAGTATCAAATAATTTACTGACGTCAGATTTTACGTTTACACGTTCCTCAATCCACTTGCCTGCATGTGCATTGCCTGATTGTTGAACTATCATTTGTGCTCGACTAGTATAGGTATTCGGTATTTGCAATCCTATGGGATGTTTATTGTCCCAAACATAATTAATCGCAGCATCTGGCATGTCTTTACCCCAAATACTACGTGCAATTTTTAATGTTGCTTTCGTCGTAAATGACATGGCTTCTTCAGGCAATGTAAATGCTAGATAAATACGCGCTGCATAATCATCACCAGATCGTTTGTGAATATCTGCAGTTTTCAAAACATGATCTACACGCCAGCGCCAACAGAGTATGGGCGTGTCGTTGAGATGAATCTCCACCTTCCTACCCAAGAGTGCCATGCTTGATTCTGCACGAGCTTCTACCGCAGCGATACCATCCCAATCTTGTATGCTGTAACTCGTGGGTGGTGCAGATTGATCAAAACGTATTATTTGCCAAGGTGGAGGAACGCTAGCGTGCGTAGCATCAAATCTGCCGACAGAGACTTCTGTCGCAGACGTATGAAATGTAAAACAGGATAAATAAAATCCTAATAGCCAGTACCAACCAGAGTGGCGACGGGTCTCGCTACGACTTAATGCATGCAGTGTCATGAATGTCTACGACGCGAGCTTGAGAGTCTGAAAAAACTAAAACTGGTTGCTTGAATTTTTCTAAATCGTCTAGATTACTGACAAAAAAATCGGCACTGAGCGAGGAATAGATCTGCAACAGTAATTGTTTAGAAAGCGATACAGGCATCGCAAAATAATGCATGCCCATAGTTTCTCCAATTTTTTTACATTCAGCTTTTGCTACTAAATAGGAACGCACTAAAGTGCCGATGTAGTCATGCTTATCGATAGCAAAAAAGAGTGTGTCGGGTTCAGGACTGGTTTGACTTAGATAATGTTCTAAATCGTAAACATAAGATGCTTGCATTACTGTCTCCGTCATATTTTATGCAGCAAATCCTAGGACTAAAATATGAAGGCATGATGACTAAGGGAGTCTCTTGTTGATTGATGCAGTTGGACTATTCAGTTAGCTTAGACAAAAAATTATCAGATAGATAATTTATTGGAGCCAGTCATTGTCATGTCATAATCTTCCAATAAAGTCCTCCCGTGAATTCTGCAGCCTTTCCCACCCACCCCAAGACACTCCAGACTATGAGCGAAACCAACACCCATTTGGACGCTGCTCTACAGATGAATCGATCGGCAAGTTCTAAATTGCCAGATTTTCTGTTTCATAAGATTACGTTCGCCTTTGCTTTATTGGTTTTACTCGTATTAGCAGGGATTTTAGCCTCGCTGGTTGTGGGTGCTTGGCCTGCGTTACAGCATTTCGGACCAGGATTTATCACACGCATAGAATGGGATCCAGTTAATGATGAATATGGTGCCTTGATTGCAATTGCAGGCACACTGATCACTTCATTTCTTGCGTTATTGCTCGCATTTCCAGTCAGTTTTGGTATTGCCTTATTTTTAACGGAAATCTGTCCTAACTGGTTGAAGCGTCCCTTGGGCACAGCGGTGGAATTATTAGCAGGTGTGCCCAGTATTATTTATGGCATGTGGGGCTTGTTTATCTTCGCGCCGTTTTTTGCTGATCACGTGCAGCCCATCTTGCAAAGCACCTTAGGTAATGTGCCAGTTATTGGTGAGTTATTTCAGGGACCTATGATGGGAATAGGCATGCTCACAGCAGGCATTATTCTATCCATCATGATTATTCCTTTCATCGCATCCGTCATGCGTGATGTGTTTGAAACTTGTCCTGCAGTGTTGAAAGAATCTGCTTATGCACTAGGTTGTACACGTTGGGAAGTGATGCGCAAAATTGTTCTGCCTTACACCCGCATCGGCGTAGTTGGTGGGGTGATGTTAGGTCTAGGTCGTGCACTGGGTGAAACCATGGCGATTACTTTTGTGATTGGTAATGCACATAAGTTGTCGTGGTCATTATTCGCAGCTGGAAATAGTATTGCCTCAACGTTGGCGAATGAGTTTGCAGAAGCAGAGTCTGAATTACATTTGGCATCATTATTTGCATTAGGTCTGATTTTATTTGTGATTACTTTTATCGTACTAGCAGCTGCAAAAATTATGCTGTTACGTTTGTCGAAAGGCGAAGGTAAAAAATCATGAATCGTGATCTCGAACATTCTAATAATCCTATCTACACAAGACGATTGTGGCAGCACCGAATTGGCATAGCGCTTTCAGTGTCAGCGATGGCTTCTGGTGTTTTCTTTTTACTGTGGATATTAGCTGTACTAGTAATAAACGGAATAGGCGCAATTGATTGGGCAATCTTTACACAAACCACACCAGCTCCTGGTAGTGATGGTGGTGGATTGATGAATGCCATAGTCGGTAGTTTGCTCATGGTGGGTGTTGCTACGCTGATTAGTACGCCAATCGGTATTTTTGCAGGTGTTTATCTGGCTGAATATGGCGAAGAAAGTCGCTTTGCACAAATCACGCGCTTCGTCACCGATGTGATGCTATCTGCACCTTCGATTGTTATTGGTTTATTTGTCTATGCAATGTACGTAGCCAATGTCAGACATTTTTCTGGTTGGGCAGGTAGTGTAGCGATTGCCTTAATCGCTGTTCCTGTCGTTGTACGCACGACTGACAACATGTTGGGTTTGGTTCCGAATAGTTTGCGTGAGGCTGCGTTTGCATTAGGTGCACCGCGCTGGAAAGTTGCAACCATGGTGAGACTGCGTGCAGTCAAAGCAGGTGTGGTCACAGGTGTTTTACTCGCAGTAGCGCGTATTTCAGGTGAAACAGCGCCATTGTTATTCACTGCATTGAATAATCAATTTTTCAGCAAAGACATGAATGCACCTATGGCGAATTTGCCTGTTGTGATATTCCAGTTCGCTATGAGTCCTTATGATAATTGGCGTGAATTAGCATGGGGTGGTGCATTATTAATTACCTTTAGTGTGTTGGGATTAAATATTCTTTCACGCACTTTGGTGAGAACCAGTAAAAATTAAAAAGAACGGGAAACAGTGATGATGACTGAACTCTCTCAGGCAGATCAGGCAGTGAATAATTTACCTGCAACCATACAGGTATCTGGGCTGAACTTTTTTTATGGATCGTTTCAGGGATTAAAAAATATTAATCTCGATATCTATGAAAAGAAAGTTACGGCTTTCATCGGCCCATCGGGTTGTGGTAAATCGACCTTATTGCGTACATTAAATCGTATGTATGATCTTTATCCAGGTCAGCGTGCAGAGGGCGAAATTCGCTATGGTGGTCGTAATATTCTGGATTCCAGTGTAGACGTAAATATTTTGCGCGCAAAAATTGGTATGGTATTTCAAAAGCCCACACCATTTCCTATGTCGATTTACGACAACATCGCCTTTGGTGTAAAGCTCTATGAAAATCTCTCCAAAGGTGAAATGGATGAACGTGTTGAATGGGCATTGAATAAAGCCGCACTGTGGAATGAAGTTAAAGATAAGCTTAATAAGAGTGGTTTATCGCTCTCAGGTGGTCAGCAGCAGCGTTTATGTATAGCGCGCGGAGTTGCAGTTAAACCCGATGTATTGCTACTTGATGAACCGACTTCAGCGCTTGATCCAATTTCAACTGTAAAGATTGAAGAACTCATTAGTGAGCTGAAAGAAGATTACACCATCACCATCGTCACACATAATATGCAGCAAGCTGCGCGTTGTTCAGATTTCACTGCGTATATGTATTTAGGTGAGTTAGTAGAATTCGGTGAGACAGACAGCATATTTATTAACCCAGTAAAAAAAGAAACCCAAGATTACATCACGGGTCGCTTTGGTTAATTGCTGAACATAATATTGATCGGAGAGCGTAATGCCATCAGAACATTCATCAAGACAATATGAATTAGATTTAGAAGCGATACGCTCTAAAGTCTTACTCATGGGTGGTGTAGTTGAAAAACAATTTCAAGATGCAATGATTTGTTTTCGTAATTTAAATGAACATGAGGCAGATCGCATCATTGCGGCTGACCTCGAAGTCAATCAAATGGAAGTGGCATTGGATGACGCTTGCAGTCATTTGATCGTCAAGCGTCAGCCTGCTGCCAATGATTTACGTACGGTGATGGCAACTATCAAAGCCATCACTGACTTAGAGCGCATAGGCGATGAGGCGACGAAGATTGCGCGCGCTGCTCGTACTATGCATCAGCGAGGTATGACGCCGATTGCGCATGAAGAGATCGTTAGAGTGATGGCAGATACGGCTGCTGATCTATTGCATGATGCTTTGGATGCTTTTGCGCGTTTAGATGAAAAACAAGCCACGCGTTTAATTTTGCAAGATGAGATTATTGATCATGAGTTTAGATCAGTCATGCGTAATGTGATCACCTTCATGATGGAAGATCCGCGCACTATCTCTGCTTCGCTCGACACCTTGTGGGTCGCTAAAGCGATTGAGCGTATTGGTGATCATGCAAAAAATATAGCTGAATACGTGGTCTATATCGTAGAAGGTAAAGATATACGCCATACCGACTATGCAACTACTAAGCAATCTGAAATTTCTTGATTGTGAAATATTGAGATGACAAATTCCGCCTCCAGAATTCTCATCGTTGAAGATGAACTAGCGATTGTTGAGCTAGTTCGCTTTACCTTGAAATCTGCAGGTTGGGATTCTGATGTCGTGCATACCACTGCTGATGCGTGGGAACACTTACAGCAACATAGACCCCAATTAATTTTATTAGATTGGATGTTGCCAGATCAATCGGGTCTCAAACTACTTGCACGTATTCGAGCCGATCGTAATTTCAGTAATTTACCCGTAATCATGCTAACGGCTAAAGGCATGGAAGAAGATAAAGTGGCAGGTCTGGATCAGGGTGCAGATGATTACATCACTAAGCCTTTTTCGCCGCGCGAACTCACTGCACGCATCAAGGCAGTGATACGACGCAAAATGCCTGAGCATGCGGAAATGGCGATGACTGCCGGTCCGCTAGAGCTTGATCCTGTGAGTTGTCGAGTGTATGTGCAGGGCAATCAAGTAGAAATAGGGCATGCAGAGTTCAAGCTGTTGAAATTCCTGATCGCCCATCCAGAGCGCGTATTCTCTCGTGGTCAATTGTTGGACAAAGTTTGGGGCGATCACGTGGTATTGGAAGAGCGTACCGTCGATGTGCATATTTTGCGTTTGCGTAAAGCGCTAGGCGAAGCAGAATTTCTCATTAAGACCATTCGTAGTGTAGGCTATATGCTTTCTGAGAAATAAGCTGACTTTCTTTCTATGAGTCCACGATCATTATTCTGGATTCCAGTCATATTAAGACTGCTGTTAGTCGCCATGACCATGGGTTTAGGTTGGTATTGGTGGGGTTCAACAGCAGGATTTGTGATTGGATTCATTGCCGTCTTGGGCTTGGCCTTAATCCAGCTCCAGTATCTCTATCAGCTGTCTCTGTGGCTGGAAAATCCTGATCAAATTAAATTAGTTGATGGCTTTGGTGCCTGGACTGATATCTTTGCTCGTCTTTACAAACTACGCCGTGAAGATCAAAAAAACCGCAATGATTTAGCCGAGTGGTTATCGCGCTTTAGGCAAGCTATGAGTTTATTGCCGGATGGCGTAGTCATCATGGATGATGTGTTATTTCTCGAGTGGTGTAACCCGCTAGCAGAAAAACATTTGCGTTTAAACTTGGATCGTGACAAAGGAATGCGTGTCACGAATCTCATACGTAGCCCTGAATTTATCGACTACATCATCTTAGGTAAATACGAAAAACCTTTAAGCATGACCTTGGGTGAACGTAAGCTCATTATTCACCTCATACCATTTGAACAAAGTAGACAAATTCTTGTGACACATGATGTCACTGATACTGATCGACTCGATCAAACGCGACGCGACTTTATTGCGAATGCTTCACATGAATTGCGTACACCACTCACCGTGATTAATGGATTTTTAGAAATCGCAGCGATGCAGCCTGATTTGGATTTGGAAACCAGAAAACAGCATCTGGATTTGATGGTGGATCAGGGTAAGCGTATGCAAAATCTGGTGGAAGATATGTTGTCATTAACCAGACTAGAAGCCATAGATCATCCAGTACGTCCTGAACCAGTGAAAGTTGCAATGTTGTTGCAGCAAATACAGCGCGACAGCATTGCGCTGTCTGGTGGACGACATGAGATTTCACTCAGCATGGATGGACCTGATCTCTTAGGCAGTAGTGATGAATTACATAGTGCCTTTGCTAACCTTGTTACCAATGCAGTTCGTTACACACCAAATGGCGGCAAGATTGACATCATTTGGGAGAAGCATGCAGAAGGTCCGCGATTCATTGTGCGCGATGATGGTATAGGTATACGACCAGAACACATCACTCGTTTAACTGAACGGTTTTATCGTGTAGATAAAGGCCGTTCACGTGAAACACAAGGTACTGGTTTAGGTTTAGCGATTGTTAAGCATGTGCTGATACGACATGAAGCGCAATTAACAATAGAGTCCGAAGTAGGTAAGGGCAGTTCATTCATCGTGCAATTTCCAGTTACAGCAGTATTAGCTGTAAATCATTAACATCATTTTAAAGAACGATGTTGCTGTGCTAATGGTTCTTTTCTTAAACACGTAATATATGTTTGTAATTAACTATATGTTTGACGAACGATTACGCTGTGCTAATCGTTCCTACAACAACACAATTCAGGGACTCGTAGGGACGATTAGCGCAGCGTAATCGTCCGTGTTCATTCCAATTGGGGCGCAATATATTGCGCCGTATGGACATTCTTTTCTTTAGTATAGTTCTCGTTATTGAGATATCACTACGCACTTCTCCACGTTTAAAAAAAATATTTAGACATAAAAAAACGGACCCGTAGGTCCGTTTTTATTTGAAACTGATTATTACCAAATTGCTTTGCCGCTTGCATCTTTCAACTGTGATTTCCAGTTGTCTTGAATCAGCTTAACGAGGCTAGGTGGTAATGGTACGTAATCCAGTTCAGTAGCCATGCCGCCACCGTTCTTGAATGACCAGTCAAAGAATTTCAATACTGCGCGACCGGTTAAAGCTTCAGCTTGTGTTTTGTGCATGATGATGAATGAAGCACCTGTTGCAGGCCAGCTTGCTTTACCTGGTTGATTAGTTAATACCAAGAACATACCAGGAGCAGTATTCCAATCAGCATTTGCTGCTGCTGCTTTAAAGGTTTCGTCATCAGGTTGTACGAACTGACCATCCAGATTTTTCAATTGAGCGTGAACGATTTTGTTTTTCTTAGCATAAGCATATTCAACATAGCCAAACGCGCCTTTAATACGTTGAATGTTTGCAGCAACACCTTCGTTACCTTTACCGCCCACACCAGTTGGCCATTTCACAGCTGTGCCTGAACCTACAGCAGTTTTGAATTCAGCATTGGATTTGGAGAGATAATCAGTCCATAAGAAAGTCGTGCCTGAACCATCAGCGCGATGAACTACGGTGATTGCTAATGCAGGTAAGGTCACGCCTGGGTTGAGGGCTGTGATCTCAGGAGCATTCCATTTAGTGATTTTACCAAGATGAATTGCCGAAATGACATCAGCTGTTAATTTCAATTGGCCAGGTGCGATACCATCCAGATTTAAAACTGGCACTACGCCGCCAATTACAGCTGGGAACTGCATCAAGCCTTCTTTTTCCAGTTCGTCAGCCTTTAAAGGCATGTCAGAAGCACCAAAATCCACGGTTTTTGCTTTGATTTGCTTGATACCACCGCCAGAACCGATAGACTGATAATTTAAACCTATGCCAGTCGCAGCTTTATAAGCCTCTGCCCATTTAGAATAGATAGGATAAGGAAACGTTGCGCCAGCACCGGTCAGATCGGCTGCATGGGCTGATAGGGAAATTACAATGGTTGATGCAGCTAGAGCTACACCAGAAATAATGCGTTTAGTAAGCATGGATACTCCTTCACGTTAAACAAATGATACTGACCGGACTATATAGTGGGATTGTTTCAGCTTAATTACATTGTCAGGATACAGTCAGATTTAAATATCCCGTCATTAAATTGTCATGCAGGCTACCTACACTGCTGATAATAAACAATCCAAACAAAGACCAAAAAATGAACCAGTCTGTCCCAGCCGAACAGCCATATGGTAAACCTACTGCAGACGCGCGTTTACTTAATCGTGAGCTTTCACAAATTGCATTTAATCGCCGCGTATTAGCGCAGGCAGAAGATCCTTCCATACCTCTATTAGAGCGATTACGTTATCTATGTATAGTCAGTAGTAACTTAGATGAATTTTTTGAAGTACGTATCGCGAGTTTAATGGCCAGAAACCGTCATCAAACAGGATCAAAATATACGGGGTTTAAAAAAGATCTAGAAGGTATGAGTCCAGAATGTCATGCCTTAGTTAAACGTCAATATGCTGTATTAAATGAAACCATACTGCCAGCTTTAGCTGATGAAGGCGTACTGTTATTGCGTCATCATGAGCGCAGTGATGCTCAACGTGCGTGGGTAAAAGATTATTTTGAACGCGAAGTACGTCCCTTACTCACCCCCATCGTATTAGATCCATCGCATCCCTTTCCACAAATCGTCAATAAAAGTCTTAATTTTGTAGTTGAGCTTGCAGGCAAAGATGCATTTGGGCGTAGCAGCTCTATCGCTGTCATGAAAGCGCCGCGCGTGTTGCCGCGCATCATACGCTTACCCGATGAAATCTCGGATGGAAAAATCGTGTTGTGTTTATTGTCTTCGATCATACACGCGCATATCGCTGATATTTTTCCTGGACGAGAAGTGATGGCTTATTCACAATTCCGTGTTACACGCGATAGTGACTTATGGGTGGATGAAGAAGAGGTAAAGAATTTACGTCAAGCGCTTAAAGGTGAATTACAAACTAGACAGTTTGGATTCGGTGTTAGGTTGGAAGTTGCAAAAAATTGTCCCGAGCATTTAGCGCAATTACTACTCACACAATTTAATATAGAACCAGATTTTCTCTATCCCGTAGATGGACCGGTTAATCTTGTGCGATTAAATGAATTAATCGATTATGTAGCAAAGCCACCTTTACGCTTTGATCCTTTCATACAAAAATATGCGTTGCAAATTCAAGAGCATGATATTTTTGATTTGATTGCACAAAAAGATATTTTGCTGCATCACCCTTTTGAATCATTTCAGCCTGTAGTGGATTTCATGTATACCGCTGCTTATGATCCCCATGTGGTGGCGATTAAGCAAACAATTTATCGTACTGGTATGAATTCTGAGTTAATGGAAGCATTAATTGCAGCAGCCAAAAACGGTAAAGAAGTAACGGTGATTGTAGAACTCATGGCGCGCTTTGATGAAGAGGCGAACATTAATTGGGCAGATAGATTAGAGCAGGTGGGTGCACAAGTTTTATATGGTGTCGTAGGATTAAAGACACATGCAAAAATGGCTTTGGTCATACGACGTGAAGAAAAGCAATTACGTTTCTATGCCCATCTAGGTACAGGAAATTATCATCCCACTACCACAAAATTTTATACAGACTTTGGTCTCTTAACAGCTAACTATGAATTAGCGCGTGAGGTGAATGAAGTTTTTATCAATCTCACGAGTCTAACTAAGCCAAAAAAACTTAATCATCTCTGGATTGCTCCATTTGATTTACAAAAAGAATTAGTTAAAGCCATTAAAAATGAAGCCAATATTGCAAGTGCAGGTGGCTCTGGAAAAATCATCGCTAAGATGAATGGCTTGCTAGATGAATCCGTTATCGAAGCTTTATATGAAGCTTCACAAGCTGGTGTAAAAATAGATCTCATCGTCCGTGGTGCCTGTGCATTGCGACCTGGTGTAGCGGGGCTGTCAGAGAATATTCGGGTCATTTCCATCGTTGGTCGGTTTTTAGAACACAGCCGTATTTTTTATTTCCAGAATCAGGAAAAGCATGAAGTCTATTTGGCCAGTGCAGATTGGATGAACCGTAATTTATTCAGACGTATAGAAATTGTTTTCCCTGTACTGGATAAAGATCTCAAAAAACGTGTCATGCAAGAAGGTTTAATGCCTTATTTGAAAGATAATCAATTTGCCTGGGAGCTGAATGCTGATGGCCAATATCACCGTAAACAACCACGCAGTAACCAAAACGGCTATAGTGCGCAATTAGAGTTAATGCACAAAGTTGGGGGATAAGTGGATTTAATCTTATGGCGTCATGCACAAGCCGAAGAAGGGGAAATCGATGACGATAGACCCCTAACTGCGCATGGCCGCCGCCAAGCCGCCAAGATGGCGACATGGTTAGATCGCAGCTTGCCTAGTGGTTGTCGTATTTTATGCAGTCCTACTGTGCGTACCGTACAAACTGCAGAAGCGTTGCAAAGAAAATTCAAAATCATTGAAGCCATTAATCCAGCAGCAAAACCTCAGCAAGTGTTGGACGCAGCAGGTTGGCCCTCGGCACGTGGTCCTGTTATGTTGGTTGGACATCAACCTTGGTGTGGTCAAGTCGCTTCGTTGTTATTAACAGGTGAGATACAAAACTGGACGATTAAAAAATCGAATGCGTGGTGGATTTCTACGCGCGATAAAGAAGATGGCAATGATCTCTATCTACGTGCAGTCCTATCACCAGAATTTTTTCTAGATTAATTTCACATTGAGCTTTGAAAAGAAAGCCAAAGCAATCCTAATCCTAGTGGTGTAAAAATCCAGTATTCAACGGGCGCGCCGAAAATCCAATTCTTATGCCAGTCTGCGTGCAGTTTAGAAAAACGCTGAAAGCCAAAAGCAGGATTGAGGATAAACCACAGAAAATCTTCTGTGACCCAAAAAATCATAATACTGGCGAGTGCACGCATTTCCTGATTCAGCGAATAATCACCGTTGAAAATAATGGGGAAGTGAAAAAATAAAGCCACCAGTGAAAATGCCCAAGCATGATAGCCCGTCATAGCGCGACCACCCCAGAACCAATCCAAAGCCCAGTGCTCTTCTATGCGCCAAGTTGGTAAACTCTTGGCCCAACCTGCATCGCCTTCAATCGCAATTTCTAGCTTTGCGAAAAAAAATCCTAATAACATCACAAACAATAAAGTCGGTAGCATGATTAACATCAGTGAACTTGTGGTTGGGTCATGTGTGGCAGATGTTGAATCACATGATTGAGTACGACTTTGGCCGCATCAGGTTTGGCTAATGCTTGAGCACTTGCTTTCATGCCCGCAAACTTTTCTTTATCAGCGAGCAGTTGTTGTAGTCGATAGACTAATGAATCCGCATCATCAGCACGTATGGCCACACCTTCTTGCAATAAGATAGAGGCATTTCTTTCTTCTTGACCTGGGATGGGATTAACTAACAGCATAGGTAAACCCATCACCAAACATTCTGATGTACTTAAGCCACCTGGTTTAGTAATAGCCAGATCAGAGCATGCCATGAGGGCATCCACTTCTTGGGTAAAACCCATTGGGAAGAGACGCTGAGGGTATGAAGCACTAATAGTAAGCAGCGATTGATAGAGTTCTTGATTTTTTCCTGCTAAGACAATTAACTGACAATCCTGATGCAGTGAGAGGATTTGTTTAGCAATCGATTCCATATCACCTACACCTGCACCACCACCCATCATGAGTATGGTGAGACGATTTGCATCAAGTCCAAAACGATGTGCAGATACTCGTCTATCAGGTGCAGAGCGAAAACCAGGCATGACAGGAATACCAGATACAACGATACGATCAACTGGAATGCCATTGCATCGTAAACGATAAGCTAATTCTTCATTCGCTACAAAATAACCATTTAAACCTTGGTGCACCCACATGTGATGTAAATCGAAATCTGTCACTTGTACCCACACATCGCAATCGATTTCACCACGTTTTTTTGCAGCAGCTAATAATTCAGCTGGAAGAAAATGCGTGCAAATAATGGCATCGGGAGCGAGCTGCTTAATCTCAGCGAGCAAAGTGCGTCCACAACGACTTTCTACATAACGTCGTGCAAAATCCAACCAATTTTTTGAGCGATCACGATCTGTTTTTCTATACAACCAACCCCATACTTCCGGAAAACGACTTGCAAGATTCAAATACCAATCGGTATAGATTTTGCGAAATGCAGCTGGCATAGACAACATCACATCTTTATGGATAACTTTGGATGTGTTGTGACATTGATCTGCATAGGCTTTAATGGCTTGCGCAGCACGCACATGTCCATTCCCTGCAGAGACACTCAAAATCAATATGGATTGTTGGTGTGAGCGTGCATCCTGATTCGCATTACGGTGCGATCCAGTATGTCCATGGGATGAGACAGTATTAAAACGTGATTTAACTAAAGCAATCATGCAGGTTGAGCAGTGTATTCTTCGAGTTCATCTTCGCTGGAATCAAATTGCATTTTTTCCCAACGCAGCATGATTTCACGCCAATCAACGAGTCTTAATTCGCCTAGTTTGTCTTCAACTAAAGCAGATAGACTTTCTACCCAATCGCCATCATTACAATAAAGAATGCCATCGATCTCACGTATTTCAGGTTTGTGTATGTGGCCGCAAATTACACCATCTAAACCTTGTTTACGTGCTTCTGCTGCTAAGGCATCTTCAAATGAAGTGATGTAGCTGACTGCATTTTTTACTTTGAGTTTGAGATATTGTGACAGCGACCAATAAGGTAAACCTGCACGTGCGCGCCATGCATTAAACACCTGATTAAATTTTAAAATCATGGTGTAGAGTGAATCACCAACATAGGCGAGCCATTTTGCGCAAGCGATCACACCATCAAAACGATCGCCATGTAACACCAACATGCGCTTACCATTTGCTGTGGTGTGTATCAGTTCATCACGAATCTTGATGCCACCAAAATCTAAACCTATGAATTGACGTACTGATTCATCATGATTGCCCGGCACAAAAATTACCTTAGTACCTTTTTTGGCTTTTTTCATCACGAGCTGTACCACATCATTGTGGGTTTGATGCCAGTACCAACGACGCTTTAATTGCCAGCCGTCCACGATATCGCCAACCAAATAGAGTTTGTCGGATTCAGTGGCTTTTAAAAATTCTAATAAGCGCTTCGCTTGACAGCCACTGGTTCCTAAATGGATATCAGAAATCCAAATCGTACGAAAATGTATAGGTTTGGATTTTTTTTCTTTATCTTTTTTATTTCGCTTTATCCCATTCAATGGATCACGCAATGGATCACGCGCATTCATGCAGCTTCCTTTTCTTTTAAATAATGACGTGCATAACGACTATCTAGACGTGCTAAAGGCAACATCATGAATAAATCAGCACTATGAAAATCGGGATCCCATGCTGGATCACCACACACCCAAGCACCGCTTTTTAAATAACCCTTGATGAGTGGAGGCATAGTGACTCCGGCTATCACAGCTTCATCATGTAAAGGGAAGGCGAGACGTGGTTGAACTTTATATTCAGAGGGAGCGAGTTGCGTGTCTTGCAGATTGCGTACGATGGAATTAATCGTATTGCCGCCATCGGCCAAACTCACACTAGCGCAGCCAATTAAATATTCTGATTGAAATTTACGCATACAAGCTGCTAGACCTGCCCACAGCATCATGATGACGCCGCCCTGACGATAATCAGGATGAATACAAGCTCTACCAGCTTCGGTAATGCGTGGTCTTAGGTGACTTAAGCGCGATAAATCAAATTCTTTTTCCGAATAAAAACCGCCGATTTTATCGGCGGCAGTAGGTGAAAGAACGCGGTAGGTTCCAACGATTTTTAGAGTTTGATTATCTCTGACGATTAAGTGATCGCAATAGTCATCATACTCATCTTGATCTAGACCATCGGCATTGGCGAGAGAAGAGAGGCCCATAGCCTCGACAAATACTTTGTAGCGTAGTCTCTGCACTTCACGAATTTCCTCTGGAGTCGTGGCGAGACTTAAACTTAATTTTGGAAAGCTGGGTGTTGAATCGGCTGACACATTCATTATGCGCATCGGTTT
>CANGLD010000022.1 GCA_947454475.1 Oxalobacteraceae bacterium | reverse complement strand
CATCTTTATTTTATTAAGCAATGGTAGAAAAAACAAAACCCGCGCATCAAGCGCGGGTTTTGTCATTGATTGGTGGGCCCCCCGTGAGTCGAACACGGCACCAACGGATTATGAGTCCGCTGCTCTAACCAACATGAGCTAGGGGCCCTTTAACCTCAGTAACGCTCATCCAATTCTGGATTTTATCGCGCTTAAACCGTCGTTGCGTAAAAACTGATTTCATTACAACGGTTTAATCCGAAATTAACCGCCTTCGAGGAAACTCTTAAGCTTGTCTGAGCGTGAAGGGTGACGCAGTTTACGTAAAGCCTTTGCTTCTATCTGACGTATACGTTCACGTGTCACATCAAACTGCTTACCTACTTCTTCGAGGGTGTGATCAGTCGACATCTCGATACCGAAGCGCATACGTAATACTTTTGCTTCACGCGGTGTCAATGAATCCAACACATCTTTTACTACACCACGCATAGAAGCATGCAATGCAGCATCTGCAGGTGCGAGTGTGTTGTTATCCTCAATGAAGTCACCCAGATGAGAATCATCGTCATCACCAATTGGTGTTTCCATGGAAATCGGCTCTTTAGCGATTTTCATGATCTTACGGATTTTATCTTCTGGCATTTCCATCTTGATCGCCAGAGTAGCTGGATCAGGCTCTGCACCTGTTTCCTGCAAAATCTGACGAGAGATGCGATTCATTTTATTGATAGTCTCAATCATATGAACCGGAATACGAATAGTTCTAGCTTGGTCAGCAATGGAACGGGTAATCGCCTGACGTATCCACCATGTTGCATAGGTAGAGAATTTATATCCACGGCGATATTCAAACTTATCTACCGCTTTCATCAAGCCGATATTACCTTCTTGAATCAGATCCAAGAATTGCAAACCACGATTGGTATATTTTTTCGCAATCGAGATCACCAAACGCAGATTAGCCTCTGTCATTTCACGTTTAGCCTTACGCGCTTTGGTTTCTCCCGCTGCCATCTTTTTATTGATGTTACGAAGATCTGCCAATGGCAGTACGACACGTGATTGCAAATCTATCAGTTTTTGTTGCAGCTCTTTGATGGTAGGCACATTACGCGCTAACACCACGCTATAAGCATGATTACCAGAGACTTCGCCATCTATCCATTTCAGGTTAGTTTCATTACCTGGGAAGACTTTGATGAAATGCGGTCTAGGCATGCCACATTTATTCACTGCGACATCCAGAATTTGTCTTTCGATTTGACGTACTTCATCGACCTGACCACGCAAAGTGTCACAGAGTTTTTCTACGACCTTAGCAGTGAAGCGTATGGTCATGAGTTCGCTAGTGATTAACTCTTGCGCCTTTACATAGGTTTTGGAGTTATAGCCCTCTTTCTCATACGACTTACGCATTTTGTCGAATTGCGTTTTGATGTTCGCAAATTTTTCTAATGAATCGCGTTTTAATTGCTCTAACTGCTCAGCAGAGAAACCAGCAGCGCCGCCATTGGCGTTACCATCTTCCTCTTCGTCGTCTTCCTCATCGTCGTCTTCGTCTTCTTCTGCGGCCGCCGCTGCGGCTGCAGCTGCTGCAACTGCAGCTGGAATCACATCAGGTTCGACTGCATTTGGATCGACTAAGCCATCTACGATTTCATCGATTTTGGTTTCATCGTTAGTAATACGCTCAGCCGCAGCAAGAATTTCTGAAATCGTCATAGGACATGCCGAGATAGCTTGGATCATGTCTTTCAATCCACCCTCGATACGTTTTGCGATTTCAATCTCGCCTTCACGCGTTAAGAGTTCAACTGAACCCATTTCACGCATGTACATACGAACTGGATCTGTCGTACGACCAAAATCGGAATCTACTGTTTGCAATGCTGCTTCAGCAGCAGCTTCTGCATCATCATCATTCGCAACAGTTGCTACGTTATCTGACAACAGTAATGACTCTGCATCCGGTGCATGGTCATACACTGCGATACCCATATCATTGAAGGTACCGATGATGCCTTCAATCGCTTCTGGATCAACAATGTTTTCTGGCAGATGGTCATTAATTTCTGCATGCGTCAAAAAGCCACGCTCTTTACCCAATTTGATTAAGGTCTTGAGCTTTTGACGACGACGTTCAAGTTCTTCTTCAGTTGCTTCAGAATCAGAAGAGAACGCATCTTTCAAGAATTGTTTTTCTTTCGCTTTGCGATCACGTGCTTTCGCTTTATCAGCCGCTTTTAATTCAGCACGTTCAACTGCATTCAATGCTGCGATTTCTTCATTTTCTGGCTGAAAATCGCGTGGCTTACGGCCACGACGACCAGGAACTTTTACACCAGGAAGGATGTAACCCGAGGTATCAATTTCAGCTAGCGCTGCAGCATCGGTAGTTTGTTTTACCGACATCAATTTATGATCACCTGCTGCAACAGGTGTCGCAACGACAGGTGCTGCTGTCTTCTTAGCAGCTGGTGCAGCTGGAACAGCGGCCTTAGGTGCAGCAGTCTTAGTTGCAGCCGTTTTTGGCGCAACTGCTTTCGGTGCTGCTGGTTTACGAGTTGTCACTGCGGCTTTCGTTACTGGTGCTTTATTCGGTGCACTCACTGCCTTGACAGGTTTTTTGGGCGCTGCTTTAGTCGCCACCTTGGTAGCACTCACTGCCTTAACTGGCTTTTTGGGTGCGACCTTAGCTGCTGAACTGGTCTTAGCGACCACTTTAGCGGGAGATTTACTCGGTGCTTTATTCGCTGGCTTACTCGCTGCTGCCTGTTTAGGCTTAGCAGCAGTTTTAGTCGACACAGCTTTAGTAGTTGCTTTAGTCGCTGCTTTTGCAGCGACTTTTACCGGCTTTACGGTTTTACGCGCAGGCGCAGATTTAGCTGCCTTTGCTTTGCTAGGAGAAGTTTTCACAGTTTTTTTGGTTGCGTTCGCCATGGGTCCATCCAACAAATGGGTTTGCCAATGCTGCAAAGGAAACTGGAGAGTGAGCCGGGGCTGATAATTATCAGCAGTCGGGCAGTCCGGTATTTTTACCGGGTCGTTCTGCCATGAATTTTTGGCTTGTCAGTCCAGCAGGATTAATTAAAAAAATTCTGTACAACGTTGATAGAAAAGCCTTCCATTATAGCACAGTGGAGCAGGTTTTCTCCCTGCTTTCACTCTCAAAAAGCTCACTATCATTGCGCGGCATCGAGATCAATCGCCAATCTCAACTGCTCTAACTCAATGTTAATTTCTCGATAACGCGTTCTTGCTTGTTCAGCCTCAAGCCCCGTGGCAATCAGCCGCTCTTGCTCGGCCTTTAGAGTTTTGATGCTGGTCTGCCGCAACGCACCGAACAACTCCTTACGAGCAAGCTCTAGTTCAGATTCGGTTTCGGCAGCAATTTCTGCAATTAATTCATCAAATTCGGCAGACTTTTCCTGTAACACTTGAGCCAGCACCGCAAATTGCAAAGTCCCCGGCAACTCTCCACAGGCTGCAATCAAATGCCCCAACATTTCACCATCATCTGCTCCCGCGTTCGACAACATGGTAATGGCTTGTGCGTCCAGTTCTCTGACCAAGATGGGGTGGGCAAGCAATAATCGCAAGACCTGACGCTCTAATTCCACCGGTGGTTTTCTTTTGATCGCCGGTGCAGATTTACGTCCTCGCGGTGTAGCTTGCTGCATCTCAAACAGGCTAGCAATTTCTTCCATAGTGCTGCCCGCTGTTTGCGCTAATTGCCGCATCAACTGTAACCGCAATGCAGAGGCTGGCATCGTTTGCAACAAAGGCTTGGCTTCAAATAGTGCACGCGCACGACCTTCCGCTGTTTGCAAATCATTCCCTGCACTGACTTCATTCAAGAAAAACTGCGATAAAGGCATGGCATCTTGCACCATGGTTTCAAATGCCTCTGTACCAAATTCTCTGATGTAGCTATCTGGATCATGCTCAGTAGGCAAAAATAAAAATTTCAAACTCTTGTTGTCTGAAGCATGAGGCAAGCAAGCTTCCAATGCGCGTCTTGCTGCTCGACGTCCTGCTGCATCACCATCAAAACTGAAAATCACATTCTCAGTCTGACGCAATAATTTTTGTACATGCACTGGTGTACACGCTGTTCCTAAAGTTGCTACTGCTTGGGCAAAACCAAATTGCGCAAGCGCCACCACATCCATGTAGCCTTCAGTAACCAAGACGTAGCCTTTGTCGCGTATCGCTTGTCGGGCTTCAAATAATCCGTATAACTCACTACCTTTTTGAAACAAGGGTGTCTCTGGCGAATTGAGATATTTGGGCTCACCCTTATCCATCACACGCCCACCAAAACCTATCACCTGACCTTTGGTATTTCGAATTGGGAACATGATGCGATCGCGAAAACGGTCGTAACGTTTTCTACCACCACTCTCTTCTTCACTACGATCTATCACCAATCCAGCTTCAACCAGTTCATTGGCTTCGTAATCAGGGAATACCGTTTTTAAACTATCCCAACCATCAGGCGCATACCCCAACCAAAATTTTCCAGCTACTTCGCCAGACAGACCTCGTCCTTTTAGATAATCAATTGCACGTGTAGCTGACCGTAATTCACGTCGATAAAAATCAGACGCTTTCGTCATCACTTCCGAGAGTGCCAAGGTACGCGATTGTTGTTCTGCTCGCTGCGCAGGAAGTAACTTGTCTTCTTGTTCTGGCACTGTCATGCCAGCGTTTTGCGCTAAATCTTTAACCGCATCGACAAAGCCGACACCGGCATACTCCATTAAAAAACCAATGGCGGTTCCATGTGCTCCACAACCAAAGCAGTGATAAAACTGTTTAGTAGGACTGACAGTGAAACTCGGTGATTTTTCGCTATGAAAAGGACACAATCCACCAAAATTTGCGCCCCCTTTTTTTAACTGCACATAGCGACCCACCACATCGACGATGTCGACACGGTTGAGTAAATCTTGGATGAAGCTCTGTGGGATCACAGCAAGCTCGTGATGGCCTGAATTAGGATTTCACCAGAGCCGCTTTCACGAGTCCAGAGACAGCAGTCATATCTGCGCGCCCTGCAAGTTTAGGCTTGAGAATCGCCATCACTTTACCCATGTCTTGAGGACCAGCAGCACCTGATGCTGCAATCGCAGCTTGTACTTCTGCTTGCACTTCTGCTTCGGATAATGCGGCTGGCATGTAAGTCGACAAAATCGCTAACTCACTTTTTTCTATATCTGCCAAATCCTGACGACCACCCGCTTCAAATTGCGTGATGGAGTCTTTGCGTTGCTTGATCATTTTTTCAATGATGGCTAAGACCTGCTCATCATTAACCTCAATACGCTCATCCACTTCTTTTTGTTTAATCGCAGACGTTAGCAAACGTATCGTTGCCAGACGCGCAGCTTCTTTGGCGCGCATGGCATTTTTCATGTCTTCAGTGATTTTTTCTTTGAGACTCATATTTCCCTCTGAATAAATTATGGACCTGTAAAAAACACCAAAACCCGCTGCGGACAAAAACCGGAGCGGGTTTGCATGCTTGAGCCTCACCAACGGTGAGGCGGCGAATCAGTAGAGCTTTTTAGGCAATTGCTGGCTGCGGATGCGCTTGTAATGGCGCTTTACTGCAGCAGCAAGCTTACGTTTACGTTCAGCGGTTGGCTTTTCGTAAAATTCACGCGCACGTAACTCGGTCAAAAGACCGGTTTTTTCAATAGTGCGTTTGAAGCGACGCATAGCGACTTCGAACGGCTCGTTTTCTTTAAGGCGGATAGTGGTCATGTAGTAAAAACGTTAATACGCAACAAATATTTTGCGAAGCCGCGAATTATAGCAGCCACAGCGCTCAAAGGAAAGCACTGCGAGTGAAACAATTTTGTGTGCAATTACATATCAAATTGCTAATCCTGCCGCAGTTCCGGACGCCCAAGCCCACTGAAAATTGTAGCCGCCTAGCCAACCCGTCACATCGACGGCCTCGCCCACGAAGTAAAGACCAGGGACTTTGTTCGCCATCATGCTTTGTTGCGACAATTCACGTGTATCCACCCCACCTAGAGTCACTTCCGCTTTGCGATAACCTTCCGAGCCATTCGGCGCAATCTGCCATTGATTGAATGAAGCACCCAAGCGGCGCAATTGCTGGTCAGGCATATCAGCCAATCGGGCATCCGGCTTAAAAGCATGCACTTGCAACCAACCTTCTATTAGTCGGGCAGGCAACCATTGCGATAAATGATTTGCCAGATTTTTTTTCACTTGATGCTTAGCGGCCAATAATTCTTGAGCTACATCCAAACCCGGCAATAAATTCAGGGTTAAAGCAGCATCATTTTTCCAATAACTAGAAATCTGCAATACAGCAGGGCCCGATAAACCTCTATGCGTAAACAATAAATCTTCTCGAAAACGTCCACCTGTTTTTTTATCACCCGTCGCCACATCCACTTCAAGTGAAATGCCCGCTAAAGGAATAAAGCTCTGCCAATCTGATTCACTAAAAGTCAGGGGCACCAATGCTGGACGCGGCTCTATCACTTGTAAACCAAATTGTTTAGCCATGCGAAATGCAAAATCGGTTGCCCCAATTTTAGGGATGGATAGTCCACCGCTTGCAATCACAACTTGATGCGCAATGATTTCTCCTGCATCTGTTGCGATATGAAATGCTTCACCTTGTTTGCCTAGCTTACGCACTGCAGTCGGCATACGCCAACTCACGTTGCCAGCATCACACTCAGCTTTTAGCATCTGAATAATATCTTCTGCAGAACGATCGCAAAACAATTGCCCTTTATGTTTTTCATGAAAAGGAATTGCGTGACGTTTAATGAGATCTATAAAATCTTTAGGTGTGTAACGTGATAAAGCACTTTTACAAAAATGTGGATTTTGTGACAGAAAATTTTGTGGCGTCGTATCGAGATTCGTAAAGTTGCAGCGCCCACCACCAGAAATACGAATTTTCTCTGCTAATTTTTCTGCATGATCAATTAAGACCACACGTTTACCACGTTGCCCGGCAACAGCGGCACACATCATACCTGCAGCACCTGCACCTATTACTGCCACATCAAATGCTTGCGTCATGTTCTTAACTGCCTTGCTATCTGCATACAATGTTCAACTTGCTCTTTAATTGCAAAGGGAATCAACTGCTCGTCTGATAAAGCTTGTTGTATCCATGCTGCGGTAGTGGCTGCATCATTCGCAGGCAAATCAGGAAAATGATCAACCGGCTCTTGACGTTCTACCAGCGTTGATCGTTGATGTTGATGAAACCATTCAATCGCATTTGCACGTTTTGCATTCGCCACCGTTTCACCTTCTGTTCCTCTCATCAGAAATACATCACCTTGCGCAGGATCTGACGCAGTAGAAAAATAATCGCACAACAAAGTGAAATACTCGGGATGTGTATAAGAGACTAAACGCAATGCCTTACCTTTAAAGGGCTGCATAATTTTTACCAGCATATGCGTGGAATTTCGCAAACCCAATACTCGCCTCACTTGTAACAACTGATTTAGCTGCGGTGCTAAGTTTTGAATGGAGATAAATGCCGGTTGTTGCTGCGAAAATTTTTCAGCAACAGCAGGTGCATCTATACACGCTTGCAAATCCATCGCAGAAAAAATCTCAGCAGTTGTGACTCTACCCGGATCCTGCGTGACACCATGTACTAAAACGGGCACACCTGCTCGCGCTAATAAACATGCTAACAAAGGCGTGAGGTTAGGTAATTGTCTAGCACCGTTATAACTAGGAATAACAACAGGAGCATATGGCCCCTCTGGCGCAACAAGCGGGGCAAATGAAGCTTCGGCAGCATGCAGAAATCCTGCTAATTCTTGCACTGACTCGCCTTTAATCCGCATGGCGATTAAAAATGCGCCTAATTCGATTTCTGACAGTTGACCATTTAACATCGCTGTATAAATGGCTTGTGCATCTTCACGTGATAAATCGCGCGCACCTTTTTTTCCACGTCCGATTTCACGTATAAAGGGTGCTGCATGAAAGCTAGTTTGGGCTTGTGATGGTTGTTTCATACTGCAAGATTACACTGAAGAGACAAAGCGGGACAAAATTATCTAGACTAGCTTACATTACAATACGTCTTTCTTAGCTAGATAGGCAGCTCTCCCACTTATAACACCATGATAGTTCTTGGCATTGAATCCTCTTGTGATGAAACCGGCCTAGCTTTGTATGATACAGAGCGAGGTCTGCGTGCACATGCACTGTATTCACAAGTCGCTATGCATGAAGAATATGGTGGAGTCGTTCCTGAATTAGCTTCACGTGATCATATTCGTCGCACTATCCCCTTGCTCGAGCAAGTCATGCAGTCTAGCCAATTGGATATGCATGCTATTGATGCGATTGCTTATACACAGGGTCCAGGCCTTGCTGGCGCATTATTAGTTGGCGCATCGGTAGCATGTGGACTAGGACTCGCACTAGATAAACCTGTTATCGGTGTACATCATCTAGAAGGGCATTTACTCTCCCCTCTACTCGCATCAACACCACCTGCATTTCCTTTCATTGCTTTACTTGTTTCAGGTGGACATACACAATTAATGCGAGTTGATGGAGTTGGGCTCTACACCTTGCTAGGTGAAACTTTAGATGATGCAGCAGGTGAAGCATTTGATAAATCAGCAAAACTACTAGGCTTGGGCTATCCAGGTGGACCTGCAATTTCACACATTGCTGAAACAGGCAATCCCGATGTGTATCAGTTACCTCGTCCTATGCTGCATGCAAAAAATTTAGATTTTAGTTTTTCTGGATTAAAAACTGCCGTACTTACACTGGTTAAAAATCACATAGGACCACTTACAGCAGAAGATAAAGCGAATATTGCACGCGCTTTTGTCGATGCTATGGTTGAAGTGTTGGTTGCAAAATCGCTGGCTGCTTTAAAACAAAACAATCTACAACGATTAGTCGTTGCAGGCGGGGTGGGTGCAAATAAGCAGTTACGCAATATGCTGAATGCAGCCGCAGCAAAAAAACGATTTGAAGTTTTTTATCCAGAACTAGAATTTTGTACAGACAATGGCGCCATGATTGCTTTTGCAGGCGCATTGCGTTTACAGCGATCGCCACAAGCAGCAAGTAAAGATTATCGCTTTAATGTAAAACCACGCTGGCCTTTAGATCAAATGGACTAAGAGCACTAACTTCAACACCACTCAATCTGTTTTCTTACTACCTAAGCGACTCTCTTTACCGGTTAATAAATTACCGATATTTTTATGATGGCGATAAATTAATAAGCCACTCATGATCAAAACTGCGAGTAACTTTATATCCGAACCAAATAATAATCCGTAATAAAACGGCGCAAAGACTGCAGCCACTAAAGCAGCGAGTGAAGAATAACGAAATGCATACGCAATCACACTCCACGTCACTAGCGTTGCTAATCCTAAAATAGGATTTAAACCTAACAACACACCTAGCGCAGTTGCTACTCCTTTGCCACCCGCAAAGCGTAAAAACACAGGCCACAAATGGCCAAGAAAAACAGCGAGTGCTATGAGTGCGATTCCAGTTTCACCAAAAGCTAATTGTTCATCCAATCGCAGCGCTAACCACACTGCAAGCCAACCTTTAGCGCAATCACCCACCAGTGTTAAAACCGCAGCAAGTTTATTGCCGCTTCTGAGCACATTCGTTGCACCTGGATTTTTAGAACCATAGGTACGTGGATCAGCAAGGCGAAATATTTTGCTCATTAATACTGCAAACGAAATTGAACCCAGTAAGTAAGCAAGGACAATACCGATTGTGATGTTCATAGCTGTCAGCTCTAAAATGGATGGATGAAGTATTATGCACTAGCTGATTATGCTCACCCAATTGCATCACCAGCTTATTAAAATTAATCAGCCCCTAGGATGATGTTCTGCATGAATTTTCTTTAAACGTTCTCGAGCTACATGCGTGTAAATCTGAGTCGTAGAAATATCTGCATGCCCCAACAATAACTGCACCACACGCAAATCTGCGCCATGATTGAGTAAATGGGTAGCAAAGGCATGGCGCAAAGTATGCGGTGAAAGCGGCGCATTAATATCAGCACGCAAAGCATATTTTTTTATTAATTGCCAAAACATTTGCCGCGTCATAGGACCGCCTAATGCAGTAACAAATAAGGCATCATGGGTTTTTCCATTTAAGATAAGCACACGCGCTTCTTTCAAATAGCGCTCTATCCAAATACGTGCCTCTTCACCAAATGGCACTAATCGCGTTTTATTACCTTTGCCAGTCACACGCAAAACACCTTCATTCATACCCACTTCAACGGACTTCAATAGCACTAACTCTGAAACACGTAAGCCACTGGCATACATTAATTCCAGCATAGTGCGATCACGTAAACCCAAAGGTGTATGGATATCTGGCGCAGCAAGTAAAGCTTCTACATTTTGTTCAGACAAAGTCTTGGGGAAACGTGCAGGCTGTCGTGCAGACTTCAAACGCACACAGGGATCGGCTTGGATGCGATTTGTTCTGAGAGCATATTGATAAAATCTTCTGAGTACAGCTAATCGACGGTTAGAAGAAGTCGCTTTACTATGTTCATGCTTGAAAGCGAAATATGCGTGGATATCGGCCTCTACTGTTTCCAACAAAGTTTTTGCACGATCACGCTGTAACCAATCAGCAAACAACAAAAGATCGCGCTTATAAGCTTCTAAAGTATTTTTGGATAAACCATCTTCCAACCACAGTACATCACTAAATTCATCAATAATGACCTGACCTGGTTTTTCAGATGGCTCACCATCTTTAACAGTATTTTTTTTCAGGACCATTAACGACTAAACACTAAACTAGGTAGCCACAATGAGATTTGTGGCACATAGGTAATCAATAATAAAAAGACCAGCATGGTACATAACCAAGGCAACACAGCCATCGTCAATTCTGTAATGCCCATCTTGGTAATACTTGATGCTACATATAAATTCAAACCTACAGGTGGATGACACATACCTATCTCCATATTCACCACCATGATGATGCCGAAATGAACCGGATCCACACCTAATGCAGTCGCAACAGGAAATAAGATAGGCGCCATGATGAGCACTATAGAAGAAGGCTCCATCACATTACCAGCTAACAGCAACAGAAAATTCACCACTAATAAAAAGCTGACTAAACCAAAACCTTTATCCATGATCCAACCTGCCATGGCTTGCGGTATACCTTCACTGGTCATCAAAAAAGAAAATAAGACCGCATTGGTAATGATGTAGAGCAGCATGGCTGACATCGCAGCAGAATCCAGCAATACCTTAGGAACCTGTTTTAGATTTAAATCTTTATACACAAACACAGCAATGATGAAGGCATACACAGCAGCCATTGCTGCAGCTTCTGTCGGTGTGAAGATGCCCGTATAAATACCACCCATCACAATCACGATTAACAACAAGCCCCATGCGCTGCGTCTAAATGCTAACCAGCGCTCACCCCAACTCGCTTTATCCATACGTGGATAATTATGCTTACGAGCGAGTATCCATGTCGTCAATCCAAGCAAAGCAGCTAACATCAAACCTGGGACAACACCTGCCATAAACAACTTACCTACAGAGGTATTCGTAGAGACGGAATACATCACCATCACAATCGAAGGTGGGATCAAAATACCTAAAGCACCCGAAGTGGTAATCACACCAGCACCAAATGATTTTGGATAACCTTGCTTGACCATTGCAGGCAAGATGATGGAACCAATCGCCACTACTGTTGCAGGTGAAGAGCCAGACACGGCAGCAAACAAAGCACAAGCTAATACACCTGCTAAAGCAAGACCGCCATGCCAATGCCCCACCATCGCAGTTGCAAACTGAATCATGCGACGTGCCACACCACCATGCGTTAAAAAATTACCTGCCAAAATAAAAAACGGGATCGCCATGATCTCGAATTTTTCTATACCCGTAAAAAGTTTGAGCGCCACTGCTTCCACTGGCACATCCGTCATCGTAAAAAGAAAACTTAATACAGTCAGACCCAAAGCAATCGAGATAGGCATACCCGTTAACATGAGCACTACGAGTAATGCAAAAATAAATAACGCACTCATGAGCGAACCTCCGCACTAACAGCAGGCTCTTGCTCCAACCCTTCTACATGCGTGTGATCATGTACGGGTAATTCACCACTACGCAGAAAATGATAAGCCACTTGCAAAAACCGAAAACACATTAATCCTGATCCGGCAGGAATCGCTAGATACACTATCCAAATAGGTATCTCTAATACTTCCGATGTGCTCGATGTACCACTTAATTCATACACAAAATTAGCACCCAGTGAGGCAATAATCCCAGTAAAGCTAGCACCAGCTAGTAAACCAAATAAGATGAATTTATTTTTCCATGGTGTAGACAAACGATTCACCAACACATCCACACCCACGTGTATGCCAGTGCGCACACCATATGCAGCGCCGAATTTCGCCATCCACACAAACAAATAAATAGTGAGCTCTTGTGCCCAGCTCGTATTCAAACGTAGCAAACTATCCTGCAGATAGGGAATAGGAAAGCCGGAGGCATAACGATGCAACACAGCGAGAAAAATAATCAGCGTAGCTAAGCCCATTAAACTCGCTATCAACCATTCTTCTAGATGATCAAGGAATTTCATAAGTCGTGTTTAGTGGGTTGCTTTGTTCACAGCAGCGATTAATTCTTTACCTATACGATCTTCCATCGTTTTTTGTACTGGCAATAACGCTGCTTGCCATGTTGCTTTTTCTTTTTCGTTTGGCGTATAGACTGTCGTCGTACCTGCTTTTTTTACAGCCTCTAAAGCACGATCATTTTCTTGTTGCGCAATCGTGTTGGCATATTTACTCGCCTCACGCATCGCGCCCTCTAACTGAGTACGCACCTCAACTGGTAATTTATCCCAGAATTTTTTATTCACAATCACTGCGTAACCTATATAGCCATGATTGGTGACTGTTAAATGCTTTTGTACTTCATGCATTTTTTGTGTGTAAAGATTCGAAGGGGGATTTTCTGCCCCATCGACCACACCTGTTTGTAGCGCCTGATACACCTCTGAAAAAGCCATCACTTGTGGATTGGCTCCCAACACGCGCATTTGCTCATCTAATACTTTAGAAGCTTGAATACGCATTTTCAAACCCTTCATATCAGTAGGCGCATGCATAGGACGATTCGATGACATCATTTTGAAACCGTTATCCCAATAAGCCAGTCCTAATATGCCTTTCGCATCTAACTTATTTAGTAGTTCGCGCCCTATGGGACCTTCTGTGACTTTGGCTAAGGCTTTTTTATCTTGAAAAATAAAAGGTAAGTCAAAGAGTTCAAATTCTTTAATTCCCAAAGGACCAAATTTTGCTAATGAAGGAGCTAACATTTGTACTGCGCCTAATTGCAATGCTTCTAGTTCTTCTTTGTCTTTATAAAGTGTGCTGTTGGGATAAATTTCAATTTTTACTTTACCCTTAGTCGCTGCTTCAGCTAACTCTTTAAATTTCTCCGCTGCTTTTCCTTTAGGCGTGTCTTTTGCGACCACATGACTAAACTTGATGAAAATGGGAGCATCGGCAAACGATGCGCCTGCTGAGATAAAAGACCATGCTGCAACCAAGCACACTAAATAAGACTTCATGAATTTCTCCAACTGAGATAGCAAAAGATTATGTTTTCTTGTCCCGCCAAGTATTGTGTCTGGTTGAGACTTAACTGACAACCTATCAAGCCGATTTATCGCATTAAGTTTTTAGCAGCACGACGATGAACGAGATAGTAGATCAATAAACGTTCAGGTAACATGCGGGACTACAAATCGCACAAAATGAATTTTCTGACCATACTCGTCCCCGATTTCACACTGATTCTCATCGGTCTGATATTAGTACGCACTACAAATTGGGGACCTGCATTCTGGAGCGGACTGGAAAAACTAGTCTATTACTTACTTTTCCCTGCACTTTTATTTGTCTCCACCGCCCGCACGCCACTCGATTTTCATGCGACTGGCAAGCTATTACAAGTTGCTTTACTCGCCGTATTCAGCGGCATTCTATTAGGTTGGCTAGCTAAACCTTTATTCCGCCCCGGCCCCATGATTTTCGAATCAGGTGTGCAAACCGCTTTTCGTTTTAATTCTTATATTGCCCTTGCCGTAGCATTCAGACTAGCAGGCGAACAAGGCACCACACTGATGGCATTGATTATTGGTTTTGCTGTTCCAGTTTGTAATGCTGCAGCTGTTCATGCACTCGCATCGCAAAACAAAGGCAGACTCTGGCAAGAGATAGTACAAAATCCACTTCTACTAGCAACTGCAGGCGGTACATTATTCAATCTTTGCGGCGGCACCTTACCCGAAGTCGTCATCCTCACACTCACACGTATGGGTAGTGCCTCAATTGCATTGGGGTTGATTATGGTGGGAGCTGGCTTACGATTAACTGGCTTATCCGAAGCGCGTGGCATTAGTGCTTATTTTGTGTGCGTAAAATTAATTGCATTACCAGCTATAGCCTTGAGTTTAGGTCGCTGGATGGAACTGCCTACCTTGCAATTACAAATTGCTGTCATGTTTTCAGCACTACCCACAGCATCGAGTGCTTATGTCCTTGCAACACGCATGGGGGGAAACGGTCCCTTGGTTGCTTTTCTCATTTCTGTAGGCACCTTACTCTCTATCATCACACTACCGTTTTGGTTAGGCCTAGTTAGTTAGTCAGATAATCCTTTTTGCGCCAAAGCCCACTTCACATGTTCTTGCACTAATGCAGAAGGATGTTGTAAGCGTGATTGCAAGGCCAACACAATGTCACGTACTTCATCCACTTGCACATCGCTATGTCGCAATGCATTACCCAAAGCTATAGCAATATTTCTTAACCATCTCTCATGACCAATTCGTCGTATCGCACTGCCTTCGCATTTCGTATTAAATTCTTCCTCAGTCCAAGCAAATAAATCGATCAACTTACTTTGATCAAAAGCATGACGCACATCAAAATCAGGTATCACTGCTTTTTGCGCAAATTTATTCCATGGACAGACCAACTGACAATCATCACAACCTAAGATACGGTTACCCATTAAAGGACGTAATTCAACTGGAATCGCAGTTTTATGTTCTATCGTGAGATAAGAAATACAACGTCGCGCATCTAGCTTATAAGGCGCGACGATCGCTTGTGTAGGACAAACTGAAATGCATGCTTCACAACTTCCACAATGCGCATCACCTGGCTCATCAACTGGTAAAGGTAAGTCGGTATAAATCTCACCCAAAAAAAATAGCGACCCTGCATCACGATCTAAGAGCAAAGTATGCTTGCCGCGCCAACCTAATCCTGATTGCTGTGCAAATGCTACTTCCATCACCGGTGCTGAATCTGTAAACACTCTATAAGCATGCGGCCCCACATGCTGGGTGATTTTGTCAGCTAATTGCTGTAATCGCTGACGTAACACTTTATGATAATCACGACCACGAGCATAAACAGAAATCACAGCTTGACTGGGTTGATGTAGACGCTGCTCTTCTCTTTCTCTCCAGTCTGGAGTACTGGACATGGGCAAATAATTCATGCGCACACTAATCACACGCACCGTACCCGGCACGAGTTCTGATGGACGTGCACGCTTCATTCCATGCTCTGCCATATAATTCATCTGTCCATGAAAGCCTGCATCCAACCATGCTTGCAAACCTTCTTCAGTTTGATTTAACTCTGCTTTTGTAATACGTAAGTCGGCAAAGCCCAACTCTGCACTCCAGCGCTGTATGGAAGCAGTCAGTTCACTGACATCCTGTGGCAGTGAAGTGGAATGGGTGGAGGAAGATGAATTAGACAAAGAATTTAAAATTTAGAAAAATAGAAAAGCTAATTAGGTCAACGCTGATAACCCTCATTTTACGAGATGCCATCATTCACTGCCTTACTTGTTGATGAAGCCGCCACCCTAGCCTTGGGGCAGGC
This sequence comes from Oxalobacteraceae bacterium, assembly GCA_947454475.1. Classification (GTDB taxonomy): domain Bacteria; phylum Pseudomonadota; class Gammaproteobacteria; order Burkholderiales; family Burkholderiaceae_D; genus Pernthalerella. Next base: position 6,660 of record CANGLD010000022.1, on the reverse strand, counting down.
CTTAGCACACATACTGCAACCAGGACTGGTACTACATCTACACGGGGAACTGGGAGCAGGAAAAACCTGTCTGACACGTGCACTACTCCATGCAGCGGGCTATGTGGGACGCGTTAAAAGTCCCACCTATACACTCATGGAGCCCTACACCATCTCATTAAAAGGGCAATCAATAGCATTACTCCATTTCGATCTCTACCGTATGGGTAATCCACGTGAATTTATAGAAGCCGGATTTAGAGATCAACTCGATGGCAGCGCGATTTGCATCATAGAATGGCCGGAACAAGCAGCCAATTTGCTGCCGCCTCCCGATCTTGATCTCACCCTCACAGTCACGGGCAATAGTCGTGAGGTAGAATTGCTAGCGAAATCAGAACAAGGCAAGGCATGTCTGCATCAACTTCAGTTCAATCCCCATCACTAAAACAAAGAGCGCGCCGCACTTTTTTGCAAGCAGGCGCAACGCTCTTCGTTTCTTTACTCACGCACGGCGTGGCACGCTCTGCGCAATTCATCGCGGTTCGAGTCTGGCCTGCACCTGATTACACCCGCATCACACTTGAAAATGACACCAAGCTCAAAGCTACGCATTTTTTAATCAAAGATCCTCATCGCTTGGTTGTCGATATAGAAGGAGTAGATCTGGATGCGCAATTAAAAAGTCTGATTGCAAAAATCGATAGTAATGATCCTTACATAGCTCAAGTTCGTATTGCTCAAAACCGACCTGGCGTAGTGCGCTTAGTGTTCGACTTAAAAGATGAAATTCATCCGCAAGTGTTTACCTTAGAACCCGTCGGTGAATATCAACACCGTTTGATTTTCGATTTATATCCCGCTACAGCGCGTGATCCCATTGCAGAATTACTGCAAAAAAAATTCACACCTCCAGCAACGGAAGAAAAAAAGAAACCTAGTGCAGAAAATAAAGTCGCGCGCGAAGAAGAAACGCCGACCAATCTGACACGCATGGTGACAATAGCAATTGATCCTGGCCATGGTGGAGAAGATCCAGGCGCAGTTGGTAAAGGCGGTAGCTACGAAAAAAATGTTGTGCTCTCGATTGCACGACGGCTGAAAGCTAAGTTAGAACAAATTCCAAATGTCCGAGTATTGTTAACGCGTGATGGTGACTACTTTGTGCCGCTACAAGTGCGTGTACAAAAAGCCAGAAAAGTGCAAGCTGATTTATTTGTGTCGATACATGCTGATGCATTTGTAGAACCCACTGCACGTGGTTCTTCTGTTTTTGCACTATCTGAAAAAGGCGCTAGCTCAACTGCAGCGCGATGGTTAGCCAACAAAGAAAATGCAGCAGATTTAATTGGTGGCATTAACATCAAAACAAAAAATCAACATCTCGCTAGTGTGCTACTTGATCTTTCCACTACTGCACAAATTAATGACAGCTTAAAACTAGCTAAGTCCGTGTTATTTGAAATCGGAAATATCAACAAACTACATAGAGCACAAGTTGAACAAGCGGGCTTTGCTGTTTTGAAAGCGCCAGATATTCCTAGCATTCTGGTCGAGACTGCATTCATCTCTAACCCTGAAGAAGAAGCTAAGCTGACAGACAACGCCTATCAAGATCAAATGGCAGATGCTTTATCAAATGGCATACGTAAGTATCTCGTTAAAAATCCTACGCTTGTCCATCGCAAACTGACTTAATCTAAATCATGCGTACGAATTGTCCCAGATAAAAAGATTTGTTTTGTATAGGTGCTTAGCTTTTTTGCCCACGTGCTTTTTTAACAAAGCGCCATATTGCAGCTAATGCTACTGGACCAGCTGCTGCCGCAAAACCTATCAGCACGATAGTATTCAAATGATCACGTATCAATGGAATGCCACCAAAGTAGTAACCCGCAGTGATCAATCCCACTACCCAAAGTACAGCACCACTGACATTAAATAACTGAAACTGTACCCAACCCATTTGCGATACGCCCGCCACAAAAGGCGCAAACGTTCTCACTACTGGTAACCAACGTGCTAGTACGATGGTTTTACCACCATGCATTTCAAAGAACGTATGAGTTTTGTGGAGTGCTGCGCGATCCAACCATCGATAGTTATGGGTAAATGCTTTATGCCCAATTGCGCGACCTATCATGTAATTCACTGTATTGCCGCTCACTGCTGCAGCAATCAGCAAAGAACCTAACAACATACTATTCATAGCACCAGTCGCGCAAAATGCGCCGCCTATGAATAACAAAGAATCTCCGGGCAAAAATGGAAAAACGACTAATCCAGTTTCAGCAAATATGATCGCGAATAACACTATGTAAACGAGAGAACCATACACAGGCAGCATCTGATCGAGCATTTTGTCGACGTGCAGCAGCATGCTTAAAAAATCGGTAATTGCCATAAACTTACAATCAATGAGTTAAAAATACGTCTGGCACACCACGAGTTAGTGCAGCCGAGACGAATCATACACTGTCATCCTATGGCTGCGAACGTGAATCGGTGAGCACAAAAGAGTCTGAACCGAAAGGTATAATCATGTGATGACATCCACAGCAACCATCCCCCGTGACATTCGCCCTTTGCCGGATCAGCTCATCTCGCAAATAGCTGCAGGTGAAGTGATTGAACGTCCATCTGCAGTTGTTAAAGAATGTCTAGAAAATGCGCTCGATGCAGGATCAACTGTGATTAGCATTAAGCTTGAACAAGGTGGCGTAAAACGTATCGCCATTATTGATAATGGTCGAGGCATACCACCAGATCAAATGCGTTTAGCTCTAGCGCGTCATGCCACTTCAAAAATCGCATCCTTATCAGATCTGGAAAATGTACTCACACTAGGCTTTCGCGGCGAAGCACTGGCTTCGATTGCTTCCGTTGCTCAACTCACCTTAACTTCACGCACTGCAAGTGAACCACATGCGTGGCAATTAAGTGGGCATGCAGAAGCTAAACCCGAACCAGCTGCAGGATCACAAGGCACAACGGTTGATGTAGAAGAGCTCTATTTCAACACGCCTGCACGGCGTAAATTTTTAAAATCTGAACAAACAGAATATGGTCATTGTTTAGAAATCGTACGTCGCATTGCTTTAGCGCGTCCTGATGTCAGCTTTTCAGTAAGTCACAATGGTAAGACGGTCGAACACTGGAAAGAATCAACCCATGAAAAACGGTCTGCACAAATACTTGGCGAAGAATTTGCACAAGCACGTTTAGCCATAGAAGAAACTGCAGGTCCAGTTCACATCATGGGCTACGCAGGTTTACCCACTGCTGCCAGAGGACGCGCAGATTCCCAATATTTTTATGTGAATGGCCGCTTCGTACGTGACAAATTACTCACTCATGCTGTACGAGCCGCCTATCAAGATGTGTTGCATGGTGATCGCTATCCAAGTTATGTATTGCACTTAGATTGCGATCCCTCTTTAGTGGATGTGAATGTTCATCCCTCTAAAACCGAAGTACGATTTCGTGACAGCCGTAGCATCCATCAATTTGTTTTTCATGCAGTTCATCGTGCATTAGCACAAACCGCACCTAATCCACAGAGCAATGCTCCTGCTCCAGTGCCTGCATCGAGTGGAGCCCTGCCTTGGATTCGTGGCGCACAGCAAGCAAGCTTAGGCATGGCACAAAGCACTGCGCGCTATGGTGAATTCTTTTCTCAAGAATCAAGCGCGCTTCCAGCCTCTCTATTGCAGTCGAATGCATCGCTTACCCCATCGATTGCTAATACTCATGAAGAGAGTTATCCACTCGGCTATGCATTAGCACAATTACATGGCGTATTCATCATCGCGCAAAATCAGCAAGGCTTGGTCTTAGTGGATATGCATGCTGCGCATGAAAGAATTTTGTATGAACAATTTAAACAAGCATTAGAACTCAATGCAGTGCAATTACAGCCATTACTCATTCCAGTTACTTTTATCGCCGATCCCATTGAAGTAGGTGCTGCACAAGAAAATCAGGAAATACTGACTGCACTTGGTTTTGATATTGCAGCGTTATCACCTACTACGTTAGCAGTACGTGCAATTCCAGCCTTATTAAAAAACAGTGATGCACAAGCGTTAGCGCGTGATGTTTTACGCGATATACAAGAATATGGCGGATCCCATGTGCTGACAGAACGTCGCAATGAATTACTAGGCACGATGGCTTGCCATACTGCAGTCAGAGCTAACCGCAACTTAACCATTATGGAAATGAATGCATTACTGCGTCAGATGGAAGAAACAGAACGTGCTGATCAATGCAATCATGGTCGTCCTACATGGATACAACTCGCGCTATCGGATCTGGATAAACTTTTTTTGCGTGGGCAATAAATATGCAGCACCCACCTTTACCACAATTCATCCATGCGCCGATCTTAGTGCTCATCACAGCCATGTTGATGATGCAGCCACTCTCTACAGATCTTTATCTCGCCTCACTACCTAGTCTGACGCAGATTTTTCAAGTACCTGTCTCCACAGTTCAATTAACTTTATCTTTGTTTGTGATTGGTTTTGGACTTGCACAATTGATTGTTGGTCCATTATCTGACCGCTACGGAAGACGCCCAGTTTTATTGTCTGGACTTGCACTCTATTTATGCGCCAGTATTTTATGCGGCCTAGCTAACAGCATAGAGTTGCTGATTACTGCACGCTTTATTCAAGCTCTTGGTTGCTGTTCAGCAGTCACGATTGCACGAGCTATTGTGCGTGATGCCTATCCTCCTGAAAGCAGCGTCAAAGTAATTGCGCGAGCCAGTACATGGATTTCACTTGCGCCTATTTTTGGTCCCATACTCGGCTCTTACTTACAAGTGAGTTTTGGTTGGCGCGCTGCTTTTATTGCATTAGGCTTTTTTTCATCTGCAGTATTTGCTGCTAGCGTTATGCGTTTGCCTGAAACAAATACGCATAAAAATCCGCGAGCAACTGACTTTACTGGATTACGTGAAAACTATCGTCATGTATTAGGTTCACGTGTATTTTGGTTTTACGCCTTACCCGGTGCTTTTTCTTATGGCACGATTTTTTTATTTATCTCAGGCTCATCATTCGCATTTATTAATATCTTGCATGTACCTACACAATGGTTTGGCTATTGTTTTGGTTTAGGTGTATCTGGTTATATGACAGGCACATTGATTTGTCGTCGTATGTTAAAGAGCATGAGCAACATGCAGGCTTTGCGTATAGGTACTGCTTGTGCCTTTGCCTCTGGTGTAATTTTTTTTATTGCAGTACTACTAGGCTTTTCACATTGGTCACTGCTAATCATAGTGATGTTTCTCGCTATGGCATCGCATGGCATTAATTTTCCTGTGACACAATCAAGTGCAGTTTCCCCTTTCCCTAAACAAGCAGGAACAGCTGCTGGATTAATGGGTGCTTTGTTTATGGTGTTTGCGTTTTTAATAGGCTCACTCGTTGGCGCCTCACATAACGGTACTCTCGCTCCGATGGCTATCATTGCATTGGTACTCGGTACTTTGAATTTTCTTTCAGTGCGCGCTCTCCACGTACCATCTTCACATTCATGAGTCATGCCGCAAAACCACTTGCTGTTGCCATCATGGGACCAACAGCATCAGGTAAAACTTCTGCAGCACTGCAGATTGCACAACACATTCCTTGTGAAATCATCTCGGTAGATTCAGCTTTGGTTTATCGCGGCATGGACATAGGTACTGCTAAACCCAGCGCAGAAGAACAAGCTGCAGTTCAACATCATTTGATTGATATTCTTGATCCGTCTGCATCTTATTCAGTCATGCAATTTAGACAGGATGCAATCAAACTCGTAAGTGAAATTAATGCTCGTGGCAATCTTGCATTATTAGTTGGTGGAACGATGTTGTATTTCAAAGGTCTGCGTGATGGACTGGATGACTTACCAGAAGCCGATGCTACAGTGCGCTCTGAACTTGATCATGAATTTACACAATTTGGATCCCCTGCCATGCATCAGCGTTTGCAAGCACTCGATCCCATTACAGCCAATCGTCTTAAGCCAAATGACACACAGCGTATACATCGTGCACTAGAAATTATTCAACTCACTGGCCAACCCATGTCTGCCCTGCTTGCAAAATCAGACAAGCCAACATTACCTTTTCAGTTAATGAGCTTTTCTCTAGAGCCTTCTGAGCGTAGTGTTTTACATGACAGAATTCGTGCGCGATTTGATGCCATGCTTAGTGCTCAACCCAGCCTCATTGATGAAGTTAAAGGATTACGTGCACGTGGTGATCTACATTTAGGACTGCCATCGATGCGATGCGTAGGTTACCGACAAGCCTGGGAGTACCTAGAAGATAAAACAGATCTAGCAGCGATGCGAGAACTCGGTATCATCGCCACCAGACAGCTAGCAAAAAGACAACTTACTTGGCTACGCAGCATGGAAGATAGAATCACATTCGATTGCCTAAACCCTGACCTCTCAGATCAGCTACTGCGCCATATTAAGCCAGCGCTCGGTTGACACCCTGCAACGCAACAGCCATAATTTCGGGCTTCGTGGTGATATAGCTCAGTTGGTTAGAGCACAGCACTCATAATGCTGGGGTCGGTGGTTCAAATCCACCTATCACCACCAATATTAGAAAGTAGAAACAAGCACTTAGAGAGATCTAAGTGCTTTTTTTACGTCCCAAAGTAGTCTATTTTT
>CANGLD010000021.1 GCA_947454475.1 Oxalobacteraceae bacterium | reverse complement strand
TAGCTGTGAAATGCTGACACTGACTTCACTTCACAAAGAAATCAAAATCATTGCGACTGGTACTGTAGAAATCGCAGAGCTTGAGCATGGTCGCATCCACGAAAAATCTCAACTCTCACCACTCACTTACACCGTTCCCACCCTACTTACTGAACCCTCAGAAATGATTCGGGAGTTTGCGGCAAAAAATTTATCTATTCATGCCAATACAACTGCTTTACTAGATCTTGCTAGCGCTATTCGTGGCTCAGTCAAATATCAAAGCGGCGCAACGACTGTCACTACCTCAGCACAAGATGCCTTGCATTTAGGGATGGGGGTGTGTCAAGACCATGCGCATTTATTTTTAGCTTGTTGTCATAGCATAGGTCTGCCAGCACGCTATGTGTCTGGTTATTTCGATTCGGGTGATGTCGCACATGGTGCAAGTCATGCTTGGGTTGATGTGTGGGTAGAGGACTCAGATTTTTCAGGTTGGGTCAGTATTGATGTGACTCACGCATGCTTACAAAATGCCGGTTATTGTCGTCTTGCTGTGGGACGCGATTATGAATCTGCAGCGCCAGTCAGAGGTGTACGCCGTGGTGGTGGTGACGAATCACTGACTGTGAATGTGACTCTGCGTCGATCATGAACAGAATGCTCGTCTGCGGTAAAATCCAACTTTCCCACTCTGCCTCGCGATCATGACTTATTGCGTAGCCATGCGCCTGGAAGCAGGCTTGGTGTTCCTCTCAGATTCACGCACCAATGCGGGTGTCGATCAAATTGGCACGTTCAGAAAAATGAATGTGTTTGAAAATCCTGGCGACCGTATGATGGTCATCATGACGGCTGGGAATCTGTCTATCTCTCAATCGATACGACAAATCGTTTCTGAATATTTGAATGCGGATGGCGTCAGTATCTGGACTGCTCAAACCATGCATGAAGCTGCGCAAATCGTGGGTGAATGTATACGTACAGTGCATCAGCGCGATGCAAAATCACTAGAGCAATTTGGCATAGACTTTAATGTCAGTATTATTTTTGGCGGTCAGATCAAAGGCGAGCGCTGCAGATTATTCCAGTTATATGCAGCAGGTAATTTCATCGAATCTCACAATGAAAATACGTATTTCCAAATTGGCGAAGCTAAGTATGGCAAACCCATTATTGATCGTGTCATTAATCCTGCTACCCCTTTAGATGAAGCTGCAAAATGTGCACTCATCTCTATGGATTCTACATTGCGCTCAAATATTTCAGTGGGTTTTCCTTTAGATCTGTTGGTGTATGAAACCGATGCTTTAGCAGTCAGTCGATTCGTCACCATAGATGAAAAAAATCAATACTTCCAAATGATACGTAATACATGGGGGCAGCAATTAAAATCTGTCTTTGAAAGTATTGCAGACCCTGTATGGAATGCAGCGCCTGATACCGTCAGCAATGTATTGTCTAGCCAGACCAACATTACGCAGCCTGTACGCGTCATACCGCCTGCTAGTTTGGTGAAAAATAATCCGCGTAGTCGACAACTACAAACGCTAGCGGAAGCTGATGGCAAGAAAAATCAACACTGAATTTTGTAGTGCACAATAAAAAAGCTGCTTATTAAGCAGCTTTTTTATTTTCTTATGTTTAGAGTTTACTCAACAATGGTTTGAGGCTCATCACCATGGCGTTCACGTATCACACCAATTCTGTAAACCGTTTCACCCAAACGTTTTAATTCAGCCTCTGCTACATCTGCATCACTAGCAGACACAATCACTGTCATACCTATACCGCAATTAAAAACACGATGCATTTCTGCATCTGCCACACCACCATGCTGCTGCAACCATGTAAACAATGGAGGCATTTGCCATGCGCTACGCTGCAACACGGCAGTTAAATTGGGTTGTAAGACACGTGGAATATTTTCTACTAAACCACCGCCTGTGATGTGCACTAAACCACGAACGGAAATTTTTTCCATCAGTGCGAGCAAAGGTTTGACATAAATGCGGGTAGGTGCAATCAGTACATCCGCTAATTTGCGACCATGAAAATCTGCATTCAAATCCGGTTTAGCGACCTCAATAATTTTACGAATTAAAGAATAACCATTTGAATGTGCACCTGACGATGCTAAGCCCAACACGACATCACCTGCTGCGATGGATTTGCCATCAATAAGTCGTGATTTTTCTACTGCACCAACTGCAAACCCTGCGAGATCATATTCACCATCGGGATACATACTAGGCATTTCAGCCGTTTCACCACCTATCAAAGCACAACCGGCTTGTTCACATCCTGCTGCAATACCTTTAATCACATCAGTCGCTGTTGCTACATCCAGCTTGCCGCATGCGAAGTAATCAAGAAAGAACAAAGGCTCAGCGCCTTGTACCAAAATATCGTTGACACTCATGGCAACTAAATCTATGCCCACTGTATCGTGGCGATTTAAATGAAACGCCAGTCTTAATTTAGTACCAACGCCATCCGTGCCCGAGACTAAAACTGGCTCGCGAAATTTTTTGCTGACTTCAAATAAGGCACCGAAACCACCTATACCTCCTAGTACACCTTCACGCATGGTGCGCTTTGCAAAGGGCTTAATGGCTTCAACCAATGCATCACCTGCATCAATATCAACACCAGCGTCACGGTAGGAAAGGGAAACAGGAGAATGGGAAGGCATGATAGGGACTTTGGCAGAGACGGTAGAATAAGCGTTTGCGGCAAAAATACAGATGCCGCGCGAGCCGTATTTTACCAAATTGGCTCGCTCAATCGGACGACTTACTGGTTTATCTAAGCATTCTTATCATGTCCCTCTCTTCTACAGAACAACGTCAGTCCATGCTTTGGATAGCCATCGCCATCCTGTTGGTCGCCTTGCTAGTCCTATTGGGGCCAGTATTGGCGCCATTTGTAGCGGCCGCTATTATTGGTTATGTATTAAATCCGGGGGTGGATTGGCTGGGTGCGCGTCGTATTCCTCGTGCCAGCGCGGTGATGCTGATACTTATTGCTACTTTTATCGTATTGATAGCACTGCTCTTAATCATCGTCCCGATTTTGCGTTCTGAAATTCCACTCTTACAGGAACGCTTACCGAGTTTGCTAGATAAAATCGACGCGATACTGAGTCCTTGGCTTGCGCAATTAGGTATGAAGGTGCAGTTAGATAGCACAGCTGTGAAGCAAATGCTGACTGAAAAACTGGCTGAAGGCAGCGCTGAACTTGGCCCCGCCTTTCTGGCTTCGCTCAAAGTTGGTGGTATGGCAGTAATGGGCTGGATTGCAACCATCGTGCTAGTGCCAGTCGTATTGTTTTATCTCTTATTAGACTGGCATGCCATGTTGGCTAGACTAGCCCTCATGGTGCCACGCCGTTGGATCGCTTTGGTGACGTCCATGGCAACTGAAACTGACTCCTTATTAGCGCAATATTTACGTGGTCAATTACTGGTGATGCTGATCTTAGCGACTTATTATTCCGTCGCTTTGGCTATTGCTGGCTTTGATGTTGCCTTACCAGTTGGACTGCTTACAGGTTTATTAGTCTTTATTCCTTATATAGGCTTTGGCATCGGACTCTTGCTTGCTGCCACCGCAGCAGTCTTACAATTTGATGGCTTGCAAGGTCTCATGGCTATCGCCATTATTTATGGTTTAGGTCAGGTGATTGAAGGGTTTTATCTCACCCCTCGATTAGTGGGTGAGCGTATAGGCTTGCATCCTCTGGTAGTGATCTTTGCTTTACTCGCATTTGGACAGTTATTCGGCTTTGTTGGCATTTTGCTTGCCCTGCCAGCCTCTGCCATTCTTTCAGTGGTGGTGAAGCGTTTACGCGAGCACTATCTGCAAAGTCATTTTTATGGACAGTCATGAGGCAGTTATTGCTTGAATGGGATGTGGCTCAACCACAAACGCTGGATAATTTTGTCGTCGGTAGAAATCAAGAATTAACCGCGTTAATCACACAAATCAGTCAACGCTCTGCACTGACCTTAGATAAACGCTTTGTGATGATGTGGGGCGAGTCCGGCAGTGGTAAATCCCATTTATTACATGCTCTACAAGCGTTGCCCGATACGCTATATTTATCTGCTAGCAGTGCAGCTAGCGACATACTGTTTTCCGATCAATATCACCTGTATCTCATTGATGATTGTGATGTGCTTAGTCCTGAAGCACAAATTGCCGCTTTTGGATTATTTAATCAAATACGCGAAGCTGGCGGCGTGTTGATTACGACTGCTAAACATCCACCTGGCCAATTACTATTACGGGAAGATTTACGTACCCGTTTAGGTTGGGGATTAATCTATCAATTACACGGGCTGAGCGATGAAGAAAAAATCGCTGCACTCAGCTTATCCGCAGAGACCAGAGGGCTACAGTTGTCGACTGGCGTGATACCCTATCTGCTCACGCACTTCAGACGTGATATGCAATCGCTATCGGCCATGTTAAACGCCTTAGATCGCTATTCTCTGGAGACTAAACGAGCAATCACCGTACCTTTATTGCGTGAGTTGCTTGAATTAGATGACACGAATTCTTCCTTATGAATCTCGCACTTTTCGATCTAGATAACACGCTCTTACCCATAGATTCAGATTATGAATGGGGACAATTTCTGAGCAAATTAGGCGCAGTAGATGCTCAAGCTCATGCTGCACGCAATGCGGCTTTTTTTGAACAATATCAGAATGGCACATTAGATCCGATTGAATATCTGGAATTCGCATTTGGAACTCTAGCGCGCTTTCCTCGGTCTCAGTTAGATGCATGGCATGCACAATTTATGCATGAAGTGATACAACCAGTGATACATCCTGCAGCACTTGAACTAGTCAATAAACATCAAAGCAATGGAGATTTGGTTGCTATCATTACTGCGACTAACCGTTTCGTTACTGGGCCTATTGCAGAAGCATTTGGTGTGCCGCATTTAATTGCAGCTGAGCCAGAAATTTCTCCTAGCGGTGATATTACCGGCCGACTAGTCGGCACTCCACCATTTGGTGCAGGTAAAGTGATTAATACAAAAATTTGGTTAGCATCATTGGGTAAGCAGTTACCAGATTTTAGTCATAGTTTTTTTTACAGTGACTCACAAAATGATATTCCGCTGTTGTCTGTTGTAAGCAATCCAGTTGCAACGAATCCTAATGCACGACTCTTAGCGCATGCAAAAGAACACGGCTGGCCTACGCTGCATTTATTTAATGATTAATAAATTATTCCGTCGTCTATTCGGTGTTGCGCCTAAACCATCTAGCAATACCTCACCGCTCGTATTAGGCGCTAAGCAGCATGCGATTAATCCATCGCTCTTGTCTTCGAATGCAGTGAGAGTCACGAATACTTTGCAACAAGCTGGCTTCAAAGCTTTTGTAGTAGGTGGTGCAGTACGTGATCTCTTATTAGGCGTTAAACCCAAAGACTTTGATGTGGCGACCAATGCCACTCCTGAAGAAGTGAAACGTTTATTTCGCCGCGCCTTCATCATAGGTCGACGCTTTCAAATAGTGCATGTGATTTTTGGACAAGAACTTATCGAAGTCACTACCTTTAGAGGTAGTGCAATGGATGGCGCGCCTAAAGATGAGCATGGACGTGTATTGCGCGACAACACATTTGGCGAACAACATGAAGATGCAGTGCGACGCGACTTCACGATTAATGCCATGTATTACGATCCTTCTACGCAAACTGTATTGGATTATCACGGCGGTATTACTGACATAAAAAATAAAACATTACGCATCATAGGTGTACCTGAAGCGCGTTATCGGGAAGATCCAGTACGTATGTTGCGGGTCGTGCGTTTTGCAGCAAAACTTAATTTTAAAATCGCAGCAGAAACACGCAAACCTATCACTGTGATGGCGCCATTAATTAATAATGTGCCCACCGCACGTGTATTTGATGAAATGCTTAAGCTACTCATGAGTGGTCATGCAATGGCTTGTTTGCGTCAACTACGTGAAGAAGGCTTGCATCATGGCTTACTCCCTTTATTAGATGTAGTTCTAGAACAGCCATTAGGTGAGAAGTTTGTCACGCTCGCTTTAGCGAATACAGATGATCGTATACGTCAGGGTAAACCCGTCTCACCCGGTTTTTTATTCGCTGCATTACTCTGGCATCAAGTATTAGAAAAATGGCAGGCTTATGAAGCTGCTGGTGAATTATCTATCCCCGCCTTACATCTCGCAGCAGATGATGTACTCGATGGTCAAGCAGAGAAACTTGCGCTACAAAGACGCATTACAAGCGATATGCGAGACATATGGGCTATGCAGCCACGCTTTCTGCGTCGTGTAGGACGTTCACCTTATAAATTACTCGAACATCCACGCTTACGTGCTGGCTATGATTTTCTGTTACTACGCTGTGCTTCCGGTGAAATAGAAGAAGAGCTAGGTACTTGGTGGACTTCTTTTATGCTTGCCGATGGTGAAGATAGAGAAATTTTATTAACTCGTCAAAATACTGCGATGGCGCCATCCACAGCCAACAAAAAAAGACGTCGCAGAAGTAGTCGTCCACGTAATAAAAACACGCCTCCGGAAAGTAATTCTTAATGCAAGCGAATCTGGCTTATATAGGCATAGGCTCTAATCTTGGCGATACCATCGCTACGATACATAGCGCCATCGCTGCATTAGAAAAATTACCGCAAACGCGACTGATCACTACCTCATCTTTTTTTCAAAGTGCTCCCTATGAAGCGAGTGGCAATGATTTTATGAATGCTGTAGTCGCAATAGAAACAACGCTCACCCCTGCCGCATTGCTGGAGCATTGCCAATCTGTAGAACTTACCTTTGGCAGAGAACGTCCGTTTCCGAATGCACCTCGTACACTAGATCTGGATCTGCTTTTGTACGGTCATGAGACAATAAATAATGCGTCATTAATTGTGCCTCATCCCAGAATGACAGAACGCGCTTTTGTTCTACTGCCTTTATGTGAAATCGCTCCAGAGATTATGATTCCTGGTAAAGGCTTAGCAATTCATTATTTGCCGCAGCTGAGTCAACAGCGCATAGATAAACTGCAAGTGGAGACACTCTCTACCAACACAAGATGAACCACGTTATTGCAAAAAATCGGATAACAATATGCAGATCGAAAAATATCGTTATATCGTTGTAGAAGGCCCTATAGGTGCTGGCAAAACAACCCTCGCTAAGCGCATTGCTGCGGCTATTGGTGCTCAAGCCTTGCTAGAGCAGCCACAAGAAAATCCTTTTCTTGAAAAATTTTATCGCGATGCTACGCGCTATGCCTTACCGACTCAAATGTTTTTTCTTTTTCAACGTATGAATCAATTACGCGATTTGACACAAGGCGATTTATTTTCTGCGCCAGTTGTGTCTGATTTTCTGATTGAAAAAGATCCTATTTTCGCTACCCTTACTTTAGATGATGATGAGCTTCATCTTTATCGTCAGCTATATGATCATTTTAATCAATCCTCACCCCGCGCTGATTTAGTTATTTATCTACAAGCAGCGCCTGCCACATTAAATGAACGTATACGTCGCCGTGGTGTGCCGAGTGAAGAAGCTATTTCAGAGAATTACTTAGAGCGCTTGTGTGAGAGTTATAGTCGTTTTTTTCATCATTACGATACTTCGCCACTACTCATTGTCAATACTGAACATCTAAATCCTGTAGAGAGTAGTGAAGATTTTGATTTACTCATGCAGAGAATTTATTCCATGCGCGGTAAGCGCGAATTTTTTAATCGCGGAGAGTAAACATGTCCTCGTATTCGAATCCTAATGACAAAGACGTGAGAAAAAAAATCTCTACGAGTACCCTCGCTAATATGCGGCAACAGGGTGAAAAAATAGCTATGCTAACTTGCTATGACGCAAGCTTTGCAGCACTCATGGATCGCAATAAAGTTGATGTTCTGTTGATCGGTGATTCTCTAGGCATGGTGTGTCAGGGCCATGACTCCACCCTAGCTGTCACCTTAGAAGATATTTCTTATCACGTTAAAAGTGTGGCGCGTGCTGTACGCTCTTCTCTTGTTTTGGCTGATATGCCTTTTGGAAGTTATGGCACACCCGAACAAGCTTTTGAAAACGCTGTCACTCTCATGCGCAATGGCGCTGAAATGGTCAAGTGTGAAGGTGGTAGCTGGCTAGCTCCTACTGTTAAATTTTTAGTGGAACGCGGCATACCTGTGTGTGCGCATTTAGGTCTCACACCGCAATCCGTTTTTCAACTTGGTGGCTTCAAAGTGCAAGGCAAAACCACGGAATCAGCAAAACAGCTCACCAGTGATGCACTTGCTTTACAAGAAGCAGGGGCTTCTTTACTCGTCTTAGAAGCGATACCTGCGAACCTAGCAGAACAAACAACGAAACAATTATCTATACCTACTATAGGTATAGGTGCTGGTCTTGATTGTTCAGGACAAGTACTTGTGATGCACGATATGCTGGGTGTTTTTCCAGGTCATAAAGCTAAATTCGTGAAAAATTTCATGGAATCTGCTCACAGCATAGAAGAAGCCATACAACTTTATGTACAAGCAGTAAAAGACTTAAGCTTTCCGAGTGCAGAGCATAGCTTCTAAGTGATTTTTAAAGCGCCCTGCTATGTGGCGCCATGCGTCAAGCTAACTAAACAAGCACTACCTAGTAAACAAAACTAATTTACCGCGTAACGTTTATTGGTAACGGATTAAACTAGCTTCGAATTGCGGCATGAGCGTAGCTGGCTGACTCACAGCCATACCTAGATCGCGCACAATACCATCCTCAAGGCTGTAAACCCAACTGTGTACAGTTAAACTTTGCCCGCGCTCCCACGCATCTTGCACGATGGTGGTCTGGCAAACATTAATCACTTGCTCTAATACATTGAGCTCACACAATCTGTCGCGTCTTTCTTTGGAGGGTAAAACCTCGCCTAAATAGCGTTCATGTTTCTGATGTACGTCTTGCACATGTCTTAGCCAATTATCTGCCAAACCAACTCGACGTCTTTCCAATGCTGCATGAACACCAGAACATCCATAATGACCACATACAATAATGTGTTTAATACCTAATACGTCTATGGCAAATTGCAAAACAGATAGACTATTTAAATCTGTATGAACAATCACATTCGCCACATTACGATGTACGAATAACTCTCCTGGCAATAGGCCAACTATTTCATTTGCTGGCACTCTACTATCAGAACAACCTATCCAAAGAAATTCAGGTGATTGCTGCGCAACGAGTTTCTTAAAAAACTCTGGATCCTTAGAAATCATCTTCTGCGCCCACTCTTTATTATTGGACAAGAGTTGATCTAAGGATTCACTAATATTTCTATTACTCATATTGCATCCCAATTAATATCTTTGACCAGATTTTACCTTAGTAGAGAAATCATGCTGCGTCTATTTCACTGCCTTTCTAAGAAGCATATTTTTCTTAAATAAGCAAAGTTATCAGAATGCGTCAGCATATTTTTCATAATTCACTACTAGTAAAATCATGCCAGCCACATCAAATCATAAAAAAATAAGTCCGCACAAGAGCAATCACTGACGATAATTTTTAAATTTATAAAATTAATCACAATCTACTTAGCCACAAATCTTCTTTTTGAAATAACGCAAAAAAGCACGAAATATTAGTGATATTCAAAAAGTCGCTAACTATTATTCAAAATAAAAAAGCGAATATTTAGGCTATTTTTGTGTTTCATGTTGGCCTCAAATTACGAGTCATCAAGGAGCCCGCTGCAAAATTTTGTAATGCACTACTTAACTATTTGAATCGCTTAATCATGATTATCAAATATTTTTTACACATTAGTTATTACCTAAAACCAGATTCATATTCAATTTTTAATTAATTCAGAAAATTTTATCTCATAAACCCAAGCATACTGTATGCAAAAAGGAGTTCATCATGATCAACAGTAATATCACAGACCACATTTTGAAAGCCGTAAAAATTCAAGATTTATTTGAACAAAAAAACTATAAACAAATCGATGTTGAATATCACCCTTTATCAAAAACATTGTGGACTTATATGAAGCCGCAGGGAGTAAATTGCTTTAATGTCGACTTACTAAAAGAAATTCGAATTAATGATGAAGAGCTTGAAACAAATGGTGGATTATTTTTACATGAAGGCGAATTAAAACCTGTTGATTATTATGTTGTCGCATCACGAACACAAGGAGTATTTAATTATGGCGGCGATCTTGCCTTATTTTCACAACTTATCCAAGATCGTAATCGAGCTGGCCTACTTGACTATGCAAAATTATGTGTGGACTGCGTTTATTCACGCGCTGTCAATTATCTCTCCCCATTGATTACCATCTCATTAATTCAAGGGGAAGCATTAGGAGGCGGTTTTGAAACAGCATTATCTAGCAATATCATCATTGCTGAGCGCAGTGCACGCATGGGCCTACCTGAAATTATTTTTAATTTATTTCCAGGCATGGGGGCATATAGTTTTCTAGCAAGACGCGTAGGCACAAAAATGGCCGAGGAGATGATCTCTAGTGGAAATATCTATTCTGCCCAAGAATTACACGCTATGGGTGTGATAGATATTTTGGCGGAGGATGGAGAAGGTGAAAATGCTGTGTCTGATTATATTAAACAGCAAAGTCGTAAAGTAAATGGTTTACGCGCTATGTATGAATGCCGAAGACATTTTAATCCGGTCTCATACAATGAAATGATGGATATCACTGAGATATGGGTGAATGCCGCACTCAAAATGAGCGATAAAGATATACAAATCATGAATCGTATAGTGAGATCTCAAATTCGACAAAATGAAATGAAAAGAGATACGCAGACTGATAATACACACAATGCAGAATTGATTGCAGCATAAAATAATCTGATTATCTATGAATCTGAGTTAAGCTATTGATTCAGATTCATAGAATTTATTTATTTAGCATTTATTGTGAATTGATATTTTGATTGTGATTTTTCTTACTTGAAGTTAGCGCAAGCGTTTTCACTAATGAATCTGTTGAAACCAAAGTCATTGCATTTTTTCTACGTTGGAATCGGTAATTCTCAAGTTCACCGCAAAGATTATTTGCATGGTTTTTTAATGAATAAATTATATTTTCTTTTGAATTTTTTACTTCCTGAGAATTTAATTTTTCCATCTTTTTACAATATTGCAGTAATTCCATAGCACCAACACTGACTGCAGAGCCTTTTAAATAATGCAAAATATCTTTTATGCCATCCATATTTTCTGTGTGCATAGCATCTTCAAATTTTAAAATTGTTTTTTTATTCTCTATAATAAATTCTTGTATTAATTCATCGAGAAAAGCTGGATCGGTACTAACCCCCTCCAAGTCTAATAGTGTCGCCAATTCTAATACCGCATGATTTTTTTCAACCAATTCCGTCACACTATGATTGGAATTTGATCTAGGATTTTTTTCAGTCTTTTTTCTGGCAAGCAGTTTATTTAAAACCTCAAGAAAGACATCTATTTTTACGGGCTTAGGTAAAAATTCATCGACTCCCGCCTTTAAACTACTTTCTTTTGCATCAGGCGTTACATTTGCCGAAAACATAATCATGGGAGCACGTTCATCCTTAGCACTGATAATGTTATAAATTCTTGCTATTTCTAGCCCACTCATACCAGGCATGTTCATATCTAAGACGATGGCATCAAATTTAGTTTTATCAATTAAGTCGAGCGCCTCATCTCCGTCCTTTGCTATCGAATAATGATAGCCAGCTCGATCTAGAATTTTTTGCAGCACTTTTCTATTCACTGGATTATCTTCTGCTATCAAAATATGGGCTCTTGCCACCTCGGGACGTTGTAACGCTATCCCATCTTGACCATGATTTTGCTGAACTAGATTCGGATCATTTTTATTTTCATTAATCGCATTCGCTGCCAGATGTAACTGCCTATAATTTTCTAGATGATTTTTCTGTATAGGCGCATGTAATACACCAGTTAAGCCTAATGAAATAATTAATTCATCAGCCAGTTTGCTTGAAAGCCCGTGAGGAATAATCAAACCAGTAGTAATAGACGATCTCATCTCTGATTGCTCTATTGAAGTTATTATTTTTCTTACCAAAGCTTGGTGTTCAAGATCACAATATCCCGCCATACTCATAGGAAAATCTATCATTAATAAATTTATTTTCTTGTTATCTTGTATTTTTTTAACAATAGCCTCAGCAGAATCTGTAGAAAATTTTGAATAAGTGATTTCAGATGCGTACTTTGAAAAATAGCTTTTTACATTTTTTAATTGATTTTCGTGATCACTCACAATGAGTAAATATAAATTTTCTTCATGAATACTATTGTGTTTTTCCACCTCTCTATGATTTGATATCTCTAAGGGCAAATCAAACCAGAATTCACTACCCATACCCGGCTCACTAGTAAACCCAATTTTTCCTTGCATGAGTTTTACCAACTGCTGACATATCGCCGTCCCTAAACCTGTTCCACCGTACCTACGTGCGGTTGATTCATCTGCCTGTTTAAAACTATCAAAAATACTGGGCTGCGCATGATATGCAATACCGATACCGGTATCAATAATAAAAAATCGTAGAACGATATTGTTATTACTTAACTCGATTTTTTTAATTCGTATCGTAATACGCCCTTGCTCTGTAAACTTAACTGCATTGCCTATAAGATTCACCATAATTTGACGTATATGCCTTGCATCACCAATCAAATATTGCGGGACATCACATGCGATTACGGGATTTAGTACTACTTTATTCGGATTGATTTGATAGCGAAAAATATCAATAATTGAAAATACAAGTTGATATAAATCGAACCTACTATTTTCAACCGTCATCTTCCCTGCTTCTATTTTTGCAAAATCAAGTACATCTTCTATTTGAGATAACATCACTTGTGAAGTCGTACTCATACAATTCAGCATTTCTTTTTGATCTTTATTTAAGGGCGACGATTCCATCAAGTCCACCATTCCTATGATGGCATTGAGTGGTGTACGTAATTCATGACTAATTGAAGATATGAAATGTCTTTTAGCTCTATTTGCTATTTCCGCTTGATCGAGGGCTTTATATAAACGTCCCAACAATGTATTTAAGTAGAGAGAATTCATAAGCATCCCTACCCACAAGCCTATCGATAGATATAAATTATTTCTCCAAAATGGAATGCTGGAAATAACATAACCAAATCCCATTAAAGCTAAGATCAACGCAATGAATAAATATTTTTTACCAAATCTAAATCCATAACCAATAATTAACCAAAGATAGATAGCGTAAAACGGAGAGGCATGTCCTTCTGCCTCAATCAGAATATAGGTTAGTGCACCCATATCTAAGAAAATCGCAACTACATGGCGTGATGTGGAGTTATCTGGCCATTTGATAATGCATAAAGTAATCGTGATAGCAGATAAAATAAATATCGTTGCTACCCACTGGAAATGCGTGGAGAGATTTAATTGTGATTCGTCACCTATCTGGCTTTGATAGAGCAAATAGATAATCAGTGCTGTTGCTATGAGTATGCGAACGATAGATTGTTCTAACTCACTCGACCTATTTGTTAGCTTGATTTTTTTTGATAGTTGATTGAAATAGCTCAGTTTTTTTTCGCTCATCATGGTGGCGGTTGAAATATTTGTAAGACTCATTCCTCAATATTGCTCGTAGCAAGATTATTGTTTTTGATAGATCTAATCGTAGGATGTTTTCCTAGGAATTTTTATAACGTGGACTCGAACTTAACCGCATCAGTACGCAAAAATAACAATTTCTTATGCTTATAAAACACAGGCACTCTGTTAATTGCGCAAAAAAAATGCCGACTTTACAGTCGGCATTTTTTTCTTGCTTGGCTTGTGACAAACTTACTCGAAAAACTCTTTCACTTTATCCATCCATGATTTGCTCTGAGGACTATGTTTTGCACCGCCAGCTAATGTCAGCTTATCAAACTCTTGCATGAGTTCTTTTTGTTTGTCAGTCAGCTTAATTGGCGTTTCAACGACTACATGACAAAATAAATCGCCTGCAAATCCTGAGCGCACACCTTTAATACCTTTGCCTCGTAGTCTGAATGTTTTTCCACTCTGCGTACCTTCAGGCACACCAAAAGATACTTTGCCTGAAAGCGTAGGTACTTCTATATCACCACCTAAAGCAGCCTTCGCAAAGGAGATAGGCATTTCGCAATGCAAGTCATCACCATCACGTTGGAACACTGCATGCTGCTTGATATGTATTTCTACATACAAGTCACCGGTAGGTCCACCATTCATACCTGGCTCGCCATTACCGGTTGAACGTATGCGCATACCATCATCAATACCAGCAGGAATTTTAACTTCCAGTGTTTTATTTTTCTTGATTCGACCAGCACCTGCACAAGGACTACATGGATCTAAGATGACCTTGCCCGTACCATGACATTTAGGACAGGTTTGTTGAATGCTAAAAAATCCTTGTTGCATTCTGACTTGTCCATGCCCAGCGCAAGTCGTACATGTGGTTGGAGAAGTCCCTGCTTTTGCACCCGATCCATGACAGGTTTCACATTCATTCCAAGATGGCACACGTATGGTGGTATCAAAACCATTCGCAGCCTGCTCTAAAGTGATGTCGAGGTTATAGCGTAGATCTGCGCCGCGATACACTTGAGGACCACTACGTGCACGTCCGCCACCAAAGATGTCACCAAAGATATCGCCGAAAGCATCACCGAATCCAGCTCCACCACCACTGAATCCACCACCGCCTCCACCCATATTCGGATCTACGCCTGCATGCCCAAAGCGATCGTAAGCATCACGCTTTTGCGGATCAGATAGCATCTCATAGGCTTCTTTCACCTCTTTGAATTTATCTTCTGCGCCTTTGCTGTCCGGATTACGATCCGGATGATATTTCATTGCAAGCTTGCGGTAGGCTTTCTTGATCTCTTCATCAGAAGCATTCTTCGCTAAGCCCAGCACTTCGTAAAAGTCACGTTTTGCCATCTTATTGTCCTAACCACACATGCAAAAAACCGGGCCATTGGCCATTTCGCCACGTTAGCCCGGTGATGTCATCTCAAAGTCTATTGAGTGACGAAAAAATTATTTGTCTTTAACTTCCTTGAAATCGGCATCAACCACATCGTCATCAGCCGGCTTACTTGATCCACCACCACTGGCTTGTGCACCTGCTCCAGCACCTGCAGCATCTCCTGCTGCTTGCTGCGCCTGCATATCTGCATACATCTTTTCACCCAACTTCTGAGCAGCGGTCGTTAAGGCAGCAGATTTTGCATCAATCGCAGCTTTATCGCTGCTCTTTAATGCTTCTTCCAACTCTTTAATCGCTGCTTCTATCGCTGTTTTTTCACCTGCTTCTAGCTTATCACCATGTTCAGTTAAAGCTTTGCGTGTGGAGTGTACTAACGCATCACCTTGATTATGCGCTTCAGCGACTTCTTTCAAGCGCTTATCTTCTTCAGCATTCGCTTCTGCATCACGCACCATTTTTTGTATCTCTTCTTCGGTCAGACCGGAGTTAGCTTTAATGGTGATTTTGTTTTCTTTGCCAGTCGCTTTGTCTTTTGCACCTACATGCAAAATACCATTCGCATCAATATCGAAGGTCACTTCAATTTGTGGTGTACCTCTAGAAGAAGGTGGTATGCCCTCTAAATTAAATTCACCCAGACCTTTATTCCCCACTGCCATTTCACGCTCACCTTGGAATACTTTAATGGTCACAGCAGGTTGATTATCTTCTGCAGTAGAAAACACCTGACTAAATTTAGTTGGGATAGTGGTGTTTTTCTTAATCATTTTGGTCATCACGCCACCCAAGGTTTCAATACCGAGTGAGAGTGGTGTGACATCCAATAACAATAAGTCTTTACGATCACCAGACAATACCGAACCTTGAATTGCTGCACCAACTGCAACGGCTTCATCAGGATTCACGTCTTTACGTGGATCTTTACCAAAAAATTCTTTAACTTTTTCCTGCACCTTAGGCATACGCGTCATGCCACCAACCAGAATGATGTCGTCTATATCTGAGACTTTGACACCAGCATCTGTGATCGCGATACGGCAAGGCTCTATGGTTTTAGCAATCAGTTCTTCAACTAAAGATTCTAATTTTGCGCGTGTTATTTTCAGATTTAAATGCACCGGCGCGCCATTCGCCATAGCGATATAGGGCTCGTTTATTTCTGTTTGCTGTGAAGAGGATAATTCTATCTTTGCACGCTCTGCTGAGGCTTTAATACGCTGCAAAGCAATGGGATCTTTGGCTAAATCGAGACCATTGATTTTTTTGAATTCATCAATGATGTAATCGATCATACGTTGATCGAAGTCTTCACCACCTAAGAAAGTATCACCATTAGTCGATAAGACTTCAAATTGCATTTCGCCATCAACGTCTGCAATTTCAATAATAGATACGTCGAAGGTACCACCACCCAAATCGTAAACTGCAATCTTACGATCGCCTTTACCATTTTTGTCTAAACCAAATGCCAACGCTGCAGCAGTCGGTTCATTGATGATACGTTTCACATCAAGACCAGCAATACGACCTGCATCTTTGGTTGCCTGACGTTGCGCATCATTAAAGTAAGCGGGAACAGTAATCACCGCTTCGGTAACTTCTTCGCCCAAATAATCTTCTGCGGTTTTTTTCATTTTGCGCAGAACTTCAGCCGAGATTTGCGGTGGCGCGAGTTTTTTATCACGCACTGCAATCCATGCATCATTGTTATCTGCTTTGATGATCTCGTAAGGCATCAAAGCGATATCTTTCTGCACTTCTTTTTCTTCGAATTTACGACCGATCAGACGTTTAACTGCAAACAGAGTGTTTTCAGGATTAGTGACAGCCTGACGTTTAGCTGGTGCACCAACCAGAATCTCACCATCTTCCTTATAGGCGATGATGGATGGCGTAGTCCTTGCACCTTCAGCATTTTCTATAACGATAGACTGTCCATCTACCATGATGGCGACGCAGGAATTGGTGGTTCCCAAATCTATGCCTATGATTTTACTTGCCATGATAGTTCCCTTCTAAATCACTGTAATTAATTCGGTTAATACTTATGTGAAGTAAGTTAGTCTGAATTCAATAGACAGCTAACTTCACTCATAATTTAATATTGCCTAGTCTGTTATTGCGCCACGATGACTAAGGCAGGTCGCAGTAAACGATCAGCAATCATGTAACCTTTTTGCAGGACCGTGACCACCGTGTTTGCTTCTTGTTCGGCAGGCACCATAGAAATTGCCTGATGTTTCATAGGATCCAATTTCTCACCTTGCACTGGACTAATCTCTTGCAAACGATTTTTTTCAAACGCTGAAGTTAATTGTTTCAGCGTCATTTCTACGCCTTCTTTGAGTGATTCTATGGAAGGTGTTTCAACCTTCAGAGCCATCTCTAAACTATCTTTGACAGGAACCATGGCTTCTGCAAAGCTTTCAATAGCAAATTTATGCGCTCGCGCAATGTCTTCTTGAGCACGCCGTCTGGTGTTTTCACCCTCAGCTTTGGCGCGTAAAAATGCATCTTGCATTTCCGCTGCCTTAGCTTCTGCTTCAGCACATCTTTGCTCCAAAGTTGGCAGTGCTTGGGCCTCAATAGGCGTAGCCTCTGGATTTCCAGTAGGTGCGTCCTGAGCGGGAATTGGCTCTGCGTCGTTTTGGCCTGGTTCGCCTTGCGTCATAAAATCTCCAACAATATCAATGACTTAAATCTTCAATAGGAAATATGGGGATAAACACAACAATTTCAAGGCCATAGCATTGAAATTCTGCAGAAATTCAGGCCGGCGCTTTGAGCGCCGACCAAAAGTCGAATAAATAAGGAAGGGAAATGAGGGCGTTACTATTCCGCGCCCAAGGCAAGCGCTTGCAGACGACCTGTTTCTGCATCTGCCAATCGGGCTTGTTGTTGTGCTTCGGATAGCGCGACCGGCCATCCTTGGGTATGACTGACAACTAAATCAGCCATGGCATCTATCCATGCGGTCGATTCATTTAGACAAGCGATGTAGCGATATTCCGAACCACCCGCTGCGAGAAAATCTGTTTTCGCTTCCATCGCGATTTCTTCTAACGTTTCCAAGCAATCACTCGTAAAACCTGGGCACATTACATCCAGTCGCTTCACACCCTCAGCGGCTAGCTTGACTAAGGTTGGAGCGGTATAAGGCTGTAACCATTCCGCTTTACCGAAGCGTGACTGAAAAGTAACGAGATACTCTTCTTTAGATAAACCACATTTTTCAGCAATTAAGCGCGCTGTTTTATAGCATTCACAATGATAGGGATCGCCCATCATCAAAGTTCGCTTAGGCACACCATGAAAACTCATCACCAATTTGTCTGCACGGCCATGCTGTTCCCAATGGGAACGCAATGTTTGTGCTAAAGCAGTGATATAGGCATCTTGATCGTGGTAATGCTTAATCAATCTCAGCTCGGGCACATTGCGCACATCTGCAAAATGCGAAAAAACCGCATCAAAAATTGATGCAGTCGTCGTTGCAGAATATTGCGGATAAGCGGGCAATAACAAAATACGATCAAAGCCATCAGCTTTTAATTTATCCAACACAGATGGCACCGAAGGATGACCATAACGCATCGCCATTTCTACTCGCACATCTAAGCCACGTGCAAGCAAAGTAGATTGCAATAATTTACTTTGTTTTTCAGTATGTACTTTTAACGGCGAACCTTCTGGCGTCCAAATCGTCGCGTATTTATGTGCTGATTGTTTTGAACGAAATGGCAAAATAATGCCATTCAAAATCAACCACCAAATCAAACGCGGGATTTCTACTACACGCAGATCAGATAGAAATTCTTTGAGATAAACACGTACTGCAGATGGCGTGGGTGCTTCTGGTGTTCCCAGATTAACGAATAACACTGCTGTCTTAGTTAACGTCCCGTGCTTGTAGGGCGGTTCCTGATTAAAGCTCATGAATGGTGTGCCCTTTTCGGTAATGCTTTTGCATAATTAAATCTGTCATAAAGAAAGTAATTCACGCGCATGCTGTCTAGTTGTTGCTGTGATTTCTAAACCACCTAACATACGTGCAATTTCTTCAACGCGAGCATGCGCATCTAAAGGCGCAATGCGTGAAATTGTTTTGCCATTTTCTTGTGTCGCTTTACTGACTTGAAAATGTTGTGCTGCCTGACTTGCTACTTGCGGCAGATGTGTGACACACAAAACCTGTCTATCATGACCCAAGCGCTTGAGTAAACGTCCCACCACTTCTGCGACACCGCCACCTATGCCGCTATCGACTTCATCAAATATCAACGTAGGCGTTGCAGTTGAACTCGATGCAATCACAGAAATGGCAAGGGCAATACGCGCTAACTCACCACCCGAAGCAACTTTTGCTAGTGAACGTGGCGTGGTACCGGCATGACCCGCTACTAAAAATTCTATCTGCTCAACTCCATGTGCAGTAGGTTCTGCTGCATTCAGTGCAATTGCAAATGAACCACCCGCCATCGACAAATCTTGCATCGCAGCGGTGACTGCTTTTCCTAAAGCAGTTGCAGCTTTAGCACGTGCAGCAGAAAGTTTTTTCGCGAGCGCAAAATATTCTTGGCTCAGCTTTTCTTCCTGTTCACGCAATGCATCCATATCCGTTGCATCGGCTAATTGTTGCAAATGCTCAGAGAGTTTAATGTATTCATCTGGCAGTTCTTCAGGCGTGACATGGAATTTACGCGCAGCAGAATGCAAGGCTTCTAAACGCGCATCTACTTCACGCAAGCGCTGAGGGTCTAATTCTAATTTGCTGACATAGTCATTTAATGCATACACCGCTTCTTGCAGTTGTATACGTGCAGGCTCTAGTGCTTCTAATACGGGCTTTAAGTTTTCATCGATATCCAACAACTTACCTAGCTTTTGTTCTATCGCTACAACTTGCGACAACATAGGAGATGATTCACTTTCTGATATTGCATCTAAAGCGTGTTGCGCACCTTCTATCAAACTTGCAGCATGGGATAAACGACTATGTTCATTGCTGATTAAAGTCCACTCACCCGCTTTAGGTGCAAGTTTTTCTAACTCACCGACTTGCCACTCTAAGCGTTCGCGCTCTAACAATACGCTTTTCGCGTTTTGTTCAAACTCTTCACGACGTCGCTTGACGGCACGCCAGTTTTTAAAAGCAAGCGCAACTGCATGCACTTGCTCTAATAATCCTGCTTGCGT
Organism: Oxalobacteraceae bacterium; assembly: GCA_947454475.1. Classification (GTDB taxonomy): domain Bacteria; phylum Pseudomonadota; class Gammaproteobacteria; order Burkholderiales; family Burkholderiaceae_D; genus Pernthalerella. Next base: position 2,508 of record CANGLD010000021.1, on the reverse strand, counting down.
ATCCAACAAGAGCCGTTGTGCATCTGCTTTGAGTAAGGACTGATGCGCATGTTGTCCATGTATGTCGACTAACAATTCACCTAAGTCACGTAATTGCGTAATCGTCGCAGTACCGCCATTGATAAAGGCTTTTGAGCGGCCACTTGCATCAACCACACGACGCAACATAACCATGCTTTCTTCGGTGTTGAATGCATGTTCTTCTAACCATGCATGAATACTTGATCCTGCTTGCAAATCAAATTCAGCACTAATGTCTGCCTTGAGTGCACCTTCACGCACGACACTACCATCTGCACGCCCACCTAAAGCCAAAGTCAGTGCATCAATCAAAATGGATTTGCCAGCACCGGTTTCACCCGTAAATACGGAAAACCCGGATGACAACTCCAGTTCTATGGCATCAACAATGACAAAATCTCGAATGACTAAGGTTCTTAGCATGAGTACGGATAATCTTTTGGATGGGTTTGAGCAAGTTGCTGGTCCAATTAACTCGGACACAGCATGCGCCCTGTGCAATGCAGGCAACGACTGCTATTTTAACTGACCAAGCACAGATGGGTATTCGTTCCAATGCAGCTTTTCGCGCAGGGTGTCGTAGTAACTCCAGCCCTGAGGATGTAGGAAAGTAATAGTGTGCTCTGATCGACGCACAATAACTCTGTCATGTTGCTGCAAATTAGTAATCGATTGCATGTCGAAATTCACACTACCTTCATAACCACTTGCTAACTGAATCACGATCTCGCAGCTACCAGATAAAACGATAGGTCGATTTGACAATGAATGCGGCGCAATAGGCACTAACACAATGCCATCTAACTCAGGATGCAAAATTGGCCCACCTGCTGATAACGCATAAGCTGTAGAACCAGTTGGCGTGGAGAGTATTAAGCCATCGGAGCGCTGGTTGTACATAAAATGTCCATCCACCTCGACCCGCAATTCCACCATGCCCGCAGCTGCAGTGCGCGATACCACGATGTCATTGAATGCGAGTGCCTTAAATATAGTCTGGTCGCCGCGCAAAATTACGCCTTCGAGCAGACTGCGTTTTTCTGATTCCAACTTGCCATCAAAAATATCTTGCAGCAAAGGCAGCATGCGCTCTTTAGATATGTCCGTCATAAAACCCAGACGACCTAAATTCACACCGACCAGTGGCACTTTGAATGAAGCAAGCTGACGCGCAATGCCTAGCATGGTGCCGTCACCACCCACCACAATAGCCAGATCAGCACGACGACAGATTTCATCGAGATCAAAAGCAGTTAAGCGATTATCTTTGAGTTCTTTAGCGGTATCAGACTCAACAATGACGGTGCGACCTATCGCTTGCAGAAATGCTGCTAGCTCTAGCAAAGTCTCATGAATACCGGAGGCACCGTGCTTGCCTATGATGGCGACGGTTTGAAAATGGCTGGTTGCAGTTGTCTTAGACTGTGACATGGGCACGATTAGAACATAATTGGACAAATCTTTTCGGGAATCTAACTCTTACATGAAGTCCAACCAGCATCGCAGCATACGCGCTCTGTTATTTGATCTAGACGATACCTTATGGCCTATCGCGCCTGTGATCAACAATGCAGAACAAGTTTTATTTACTTGGCTAGCTACACACGCACCCAAAGTCGCAGCAAGTTATTCAATTGAAATGATGCGGCATCACCGTATGCAACTCATGCAAGCGCGACCAGAACTGGCTATCGATTTAAAAGCTCTACGCCATCAGGCCTTGCAGCATGCCTTTATTAACTGCGGCGAAGATCCGGCATTAGTCAACAAAGCCATGCATGTATTTAATCAAGCAAGAAATCAAGTACAAATCTATGCAGATGTCGCACCCTGCCTGCCGCGTTTAGCCCATGTGGTCAGATTGGGATCATTAACGAATGGCGCAGCAGATTTAGAGGCAATAGGACTCTCCCATCATTTTGAAATTTCACTGGCAGCGCATCAATTAGGCAAAGCCAAACCTGATCCACATGTTTTCCAGCTAGCTTGTGCAGCTCTCAAATTGGAACCTGAACAAGTTGCTTATATTGGTGATGATTTACGCTTAGATGTAGAAGGTGCGCAAAAAGCAGGGCTTACAGGTATTTGGCTGAATCGACAAAACGCATCACACCCTACAGAGCTAGCTCATATCAAACCCGATTTGCAGCTCACTAACTTACATGATTTAGTAGGCTGGCTGACAACTTAAGCAAGCAATCAAGCAAGCGACTGGCGCTAAGTGGCTGCGCTCGTTAGAATACACAGTATGCAACTCGATATACGCGCACAAACTTTACTTAAAGCCCTGGTGGAACGTTACATAGCTGACGGCCAGCCAGTAGGATCACGAGCGCTGTCGAAAATTTCTGGCTTAGACCTCTCTCCTGCAACCATACGTAACATCATGTCGGATCTGGAGGAAATGGGTTTTGTAGCTAGCCCCCATACTTCTGCTGGCAGAGTGCCAACTCCACGTGGCTATCGCATCTTTGTCGATAGTTTATT
>CANGLD010000020.1 GCA_947454475.1 Oxalobacteraceae bacterium | reverse complement strand
GGCAATACGATCGGTATTAATCTCGATAATAAATTCCGCGTAGATGGCTCTAACAATCAATTCGTTGTCACCGTCGATAACGTGACAGGCTTGATTGAAATGCCACAACGTTCGGATTACAACATCGAAGAATTCCGTCAAGATTTAGAGCGCCGTATTAACTCCCTCGCTGATGGCTTCGGTCGTACAGTCAATGGTGTAAAAGTCAATGTAGTTACCGATCCAGGTACGAATAACAAACACTTCACTTTCACCACAGGCACCACAGGTGATAACTCATTCTTAAAAGTGTCAGCTAACAGTATTTGGGGTTTAGCGAATATTGATAGCGTACGTGGTAGCACTAGCCGTTGGTTAGAACCTAAGCAAGCGATGAATAGCGATGGTTTCCCACTGTATGTAGACCGTGATGGTTTGGAAACTTCTGATCCAGGTGCTTTCTCTGAAGATGAAACACGTGAACTGTGGTCACCTATTTTCTTAGACAAAGGTGAACTGACTTTTGATACCGGCGGTAATTTGAAGTCACCTGAAACCGCAACGCAATTTAAGAGCACCACCATCGGTAATTCCGGTGCCACGCTGCAGTTCTCAATTGACTACGGTTCATCCACCCAGTTCTCTTCACCATTCTCGGTGTTGAAACAAAATCAAAATGGTCGCCCTGAAGGGGACTTGATTGGTGTGGACATTGCTGATGATGGCTTAGTCTCAGCAAGTTATTCAAATGGCAATCAAAAATCACTGGCAAAAATCATTCTGGTGAACTTCGCTTCACCAACGGGTTTACGTCAGATTGGTGACTCCAGCTACTACTCCACCTCGAAATCAGGCGATGCGAAATTCGGTGAAGCAGGTGCTGCTGGCTTTGGCACGGTTCGTGCTGGTGCTAGGGAACGTGCCAACGTCGATTTAACGACAGAGCTGGTGGAATTGATCACGGCACAACGTAATTTCCAGGCGAATGCGAAGGCGATTGAAACCAACAATACGCTAACGCAAGCCATTATTAACATCCGTAGTTAAGGATAGAAAGCGTAGTTAAGGAACCGACATGGATCGCTTGATATTTACCTCGCTGGCATCGATTAATGAGCGTCGCCTCTTGCGCGAACAGCTCAATAACGAGCTGGCAAATATCTCGACTGTCGGTTTTAAACGCAGTTTTGATAGTGCTATGACGGCGGTGAAAGCCGAGGGTGACGGTTTTGACTCACGTATTCAACCGTTCATTCAACAAAAAGATGCGGTGTCTATGGCACCCGGTACCTTAATGGCAACCGGTCGCTCAACTGATATCGCCATCAATGAAAAAGGTGTGTTGGGCGTATTAGGAAAAGACGGCACCTTAGGTTTCACGCGACGTGGTGATTTAAGTGTGAATAGTCAGGGTGTACTGGAAAACGGTGCTGGCAATGTCGTATTAGGTCAGGGTGGCAATCCAATCACGATTCCATCTGGCTTTGATGTGACGATCACCAAAGAAGGTGACATTTATGCACGTGACTTAAATCAACCGGGTGTACAGCCCTCTGTATTGATAGACAGATTGATGTTGCGTGACTCAAGTCAAATGACGTTTGAGCGTCGTGAAGATGCCTTAATGCGTCCACAACCAGAATTTAGACAACCGAATGGTGATTTCGCCAACGGTCCATTTCCAGTCACAGTGACACCGCAAGCACTCGAGAGCAGTAATGTGAATCCAGTGGTTGCTGTGGTGAGATTAATTGATTACACCCGCTCATTTGAATCACAAATTCGATTCATCAAAGAAGCGAAGTCGCTAGATGAATCTGGCATGAGTATGTTGAAGCCACGTTAATCGCGTGCTTGAAAAGAATTAAAGGAGAGTAAGCCATGGATGCAGCAATGTGGGTAGCTAAGACAGGTCTAGATGCGCAACAAACGCGTCTAACTGTTATTTCGAATAACCTTGCTAACGTCAGTACAACAGGCTTTAAACGCGATCGCGCTGTTTTTGAAGACCTCTTATATCAAAACGTACGTCAAGCTGGCGGTCAGACAGGTGCGAATACACAGATGCCAACTGGCTTGATGCTGGGTACTGGTACACGTATTCTGGCAACAGAAAAAAATCATGCACAAGGCAACATGATTAATACCCAAAACGCACTCGATATGGCGATTGCAGGTGAGGGTATGTTCCAAATCACACAGGCTGACGGTACCGTTGCTTACACCCGTGATGGTTCATTCAAATTATCCAATACAGGTCAGCTCGTTACAGGAAATGGTCAGCCATTATTACCTGCGATTGCTGTTCCAGCGAATGCATCTTCCATCACTGTAGGTGAAGATGGTGTGGTCACAGCTGAGTTATATGCAGGTGGTGGTGCACAACAGATTGGTCAGATTCAGATTGCGCGTTTTGTGAATGCCGCAGGTCTACAGCCATTAGGTAATAACTTATTTAAAGAAACAGTAGCCAGTGGTGCGCCAGCTTTACTCAATCCGGGCACACAAGCAGCCGGCAAAATTAAGCAAGGTATGTTGGAAGCCTCTAACGTGAACGTGGTCGAAGAGATGGTCAACATGATTGAAACGCAGCGCGCGTATGAAATTAACTCGAAAGCGATTTCAGCAGCCGATGGCATGTTGCGCTTCTTGAATAACAACATGTAATCCAAGACAGTCACTGGAGATAAATAAATGAAGAATTTTTTTGCGCCTGTGGCGCTGGCAGGATGTGCATTGCTTACAGCATGCTCCGCCCCTATGCCTGTGGCACATACGCCGGCATTTGCGCCGGTGGTTCCAGTGGCTCGCGATAAAAGCAAGTTACCTACTGGTGCTATTTTTGCCAGTACCAACACAGATATGTGGCAGGCTAGACGTCGCGATTATCAAGTAGGTGATCTTATTACCGTCTTACTTGATGAATCGACACAAGCCGCCAGAACTTTAAATAATGAAACCAGCCGTGCATCAACAAATGATGCCGTACCTTCTGGATTAAATTCAGCGATTGCAGGTTTAGGCCATATCGGCAATATCACAAATGGCATCAATACGTCTGGCGCAAATATTACTAACAAAGGTAAGGGCGTTGCTGATCAACAGGCTTCACTCACAGGCTCGATCGCTGTCACAGTCACAGAGGTACAAGCTAACGGTAATCTAGTGATACGCGGTGAAAAACAATTATCACTTTCCGAAGGTGGAGAAGTGATTCAAGTCTCAGGAATTGTTCGTCCTGATGATGTGAGTGCACTCAATACAGTCAAGTCACTGCGTTTAGCGAATGCACAAATTACATATCGTGGCGTGGGTGATTTAGCAAATGCAACCCGTGTAGGTTGGGGCACCAGTGCCTTACTTAAATACTGGCCATTTTGAGGATGAATCTAATGATGCGTTCTTCTTTATTCACACGTCAACTGCTGATACTGATTGCTGCGATTTCGTTTGCTTCAGATGTAATGGCAGATCGTATTAAAGATCTCGCATCACTTGCTGCTGTGCGATCCAATCAGCTCGTAGGCTACGGCATAGTCGTGGGTTTGCAAGGAACAGGTGATGGTTCTGATGTTGCCTTCACCGTGCAAACCGTGCGAGCCATGCTAAATAAAATGGGTGTGGGTTTAGATGGCGCACTCACAGATTTTGAACGTGCAGCAGCAGCAGCTGGCAAGATCGATGTAAAAAACGTTGCCGCAGTCATGGTGACAGCAGAATTGCCTGGTATGGCAAAACCAGGTCAGCGTATTGATATTAATGTCGGTACCTTAGGTAAGGCGAGTAGTCTGCGTGGTGGCACATTGATTATGACTAGCTTGCGTGGCGTTGATGGTGAAGTCTATGCTTTAGCTCAAGGTGTGGTAACAACAACAGGTATTGATGCTAGCGCAGCAGGTTCCAAAGTGGCGATTGGTGTACCTACCTCTGCACGCATTCCAAATGGTGCAACAGTCGAACGTATTGTTGACACACCATTTGAAAAAACAGAATTTGTGATGATGAATGTACGTGAACAAGATTTCACAACCACCACAGCCATCGTCGCAGCAGTGAATAAAACCTTTGGCGCAGATACTGCTAAAGCTTTAGATGGTGTATCGATTTCTTTACGCGCTCCTACTGATGTTTCACAACGCGTAGCATTCATGAGCATGGTGGAAAATTTGGATGTAGTGCCAGGTGAAGCGCCAGCACGTGTAGTGGTGAATTCCAGAACTGGTACGGTAGTGATCAGTCGTAATGTAAAAGTCACAGCAGCGGCTGTCTCACACGGCACGATTTCCGTATCGATTGCAGCGACCAATGAAGTTAGTCAGCCGACTGCATTCTCACAAGGTCAGACAACACCAAATCAAAATGCCAACATCACGGTTGCTGAACCAAACAAGCCTATGATTTTATTCCAGCCTGGTGTGGACTTGCGTCAGATTGTTGATGCAGTCAATCAGGTAGGTGCTTCTCCTTCCGCCATGATCGCTATTCTTGAAGCCTTAAAAAGCTCAGGTAGCTTGCGTGCAGAACTCGTGGTGATTTAAATGGCTGAAATCTCGAACAATCCTCAGTCATACATGGACTTTGCCGGTCTGGGTAACCTGCGTGGTCAGGCTACGCAGAAAAACGGTAAAGCAACCAAAGAGACTGCGACACAGTTCGAGGCCATGATGATTCAGATGATGCTCAAGTCCATGCGTGACGCGACTGAGAAAGATGATCTCATGGGTAATTCTGAAGCGACTAAAACATTTGAAGAAATGTATGACAAAGAGTTGTCAGTCGCGATGGCAAAAAAAGGCTCTATGGGTGTGGCTGACATGTTGGTCAAACATATTAATCAAGCCGAACTCGCAGCAGAACAAGCAAGAGAGCGCAATAACAATCCACAACCACAACAAGCATTGCCATTGAATCCACCGCAGCAATCCTTGCCTGTGAATCAGCCGCAGCCTTCGATTCCTTTGATTCGTCCGGAAAAATTTTCGATGAAGCCTGAAGGTGTGAGCAAAGTTGGAGAGCTCAATAAATGAGTGACATCTTCAACATTAGCAGTGCTGCGGTCTCTGCCTATCAGCGTACTTTAAGCACAGTCAGTAATAACATTGCCAATGTAGGCACGGAAGGCTACGTTCGTCAGGAAAGTAAGCTAGAAGAAAATCCTTCTGCATTGAAGGGCAATGTGTATTTAGGCACAGGTAGTAATTTTGCAGGTGTCAGACGTGCTTATGATGAATTCTTAGAACAAAATCTACGTAACAGTAATAGCGATGTAGCCACCCAAGGTCCTTTAGTTACCTATACCAATCGCGTGGTTGATGTATTGGGAAGCGATACAGTAGGGCTGCCACCTGCCATGGACAAGTTTTTTGCATCGGCACGTGCCTTATCAACCGATCCTTCTTCAACAATATTACGTGGGCAGTTTTTGCGTGACACCGAAGGCTTAGCGGATCGTTTTCATCAGCTTTCTAGTCAGTTAGGTGCTATCGATACCGAAACGCGTGAAGCAATTAATGGCAAGATCGATAAGATTAATAATCTCTCTAGTCAGCTTGCTGTAGTTAATCGTCAATTGGCCGGAAAAGGTCTTGCAGAATTACAGCCACCAGAATTACTTGATCAGCGTGATCGTCTGATTAATGATTTGTCTAAGCTAGTAAAAATTTCAACCACTACGACTGCTAATGGATCAGTGAATGTAGGTATAGGTTCAGTTGCTGGTTCAGGTTTAATTTTGAATGGACAAACAGCATTACAAATCGGTGCGCAATTTGACGTGGCTGATATGGGGCGTTTTACGATTGTAGGCGATCCTTATGGAAATGCAGAGCCCATTATCGGTGTCAGCAACGGTGAGTTAGGTGGCTTAGTTAATTTTCGTGAACAGGTATTACAACCTTCAGTCGAACACTTAGATTTTTTAGCTAAGACATTAGTCAATGAAGTCAATACAGTACAGCGTAGTGGTATAGATACCCACGGTGAATTAGGTAAAGATTTATTTACGATCTCAACCGTAGCTCGTACTGATACGACTAGTGGTGCTGTTACACAAATTGATCGTGCTGCTGAAGGTTTAAAGGTCGCTATTACCGATACATCACGCATTGCCGCCGGCGCACGCTTTCGTGTTATTGAAAATGAAAAGAATTTATCGGGTGTCAATGCAGCATTGAGTTATGCGCCATCCTATGCAAACACAACAAGTATTAAACCTTTATCGCAGGTTATAAAAAATAATCCTGATCCTAGTGCAGGCATTGCTGCGCCAGAAAATTTATTGTTGGGTCAAATCACACAAGGTAGTGATAACTGGTCTCTGTTTTTAGATAACGCTAGCGATCAACAACAAATTCAAGTCTTTACAAGAGATGGTCGTCATTTAATTGGGTCGCCACTCAAAGATGATCCTCAAGATCCAGATTACAATCTGTTGAAATCTATCGTAAAACCTGAAAACGGTTTTGTGCCTGGTACGACTTATTCTAAAGACTATCTGAATCTTTCAGATCAGTCAGGCTATAAACAACTGAATGTTTTTTATGGACTAAAAGCAGAGCCCTCTACGCATTACGCGCAAGATGCAGCGTTTACGAATACGCACTCTGTTTTTCCTACAGCGAATCTCAAAGAAGTGTCGAAGGGAGTCACTATCCCAGCAGGATTGCAATTAATTCCAGCTCAGAGCCTGACAATTAATGGCAAAGTATTACCTGCACTAAGTCCAGGATCTCCTGCGAAAACAGACACCATAGAAGCCAGTGATATGGTGACATGGATAAATCGTGCAACCGCAGGTATGACGCCCGCTGTTACTGCCAGTGCGTTTACAGAAGCGCGCACTAAGCTAGACACTATCGATCTGAATAAAGAATTAACGATTAATGGTGTACAAGTGTGGAAGGGTGCAGGCGATGCTGGCGCTGATGTGAATGGCGATGGCATTGTAGACACTGAAGATTTCATTAGCGCTATTAATAATCCACCGGGACCTACCAGTGTTACTGCTGCTATTGATGACACTACCGGTGAACTAGTGTTGCGCAATGATTCCGGCTCAGATATCAAGATTGATAATCCTGGTGTTGATACGGGCAATGCGTTAACTGCGCAATCACAAGTTTATAAAGGTCAGTTACAACTCATTAGTGAAGGCGAGATCACACTAGGCTTTGGTCCTAAAGGTAAGGTTGGTGATCTTGATCCATTAAAGAGTGCATTGGGTGAACCAGTCGGTAAATATTATGTAGCGATCTTACCTGTAGTGCCACTCAATGCAGAGATGGCGGGCGGCAGTATTCCAGCCGGACTGCGTTCAATTGCAGGTGGTGCACTGACTTTGAATGGCATGGTGCTCAATGGTTTACCAGACACCGGTAAAGATTTAACAGCAAGCGATATCGCTACTTGGATTAATTCACAAACTGATGGACAGATGACGCCTGCAGTAACTGTCTCTGGATCGAATATTGTAAAAACAGCAGCAGGTCTTGTATCGCTAGCCTCGAGTTTAAAAATTAATGGTCAGTTGGTATGGCCTGGTAATGGCTCGGCTAGTTTGGACGACATGCTCACCGCAATTAATAGTGCGGGAGTCGGTGTGAGTGCTGCACTCGACAATGCAGGCAACATAGTCATTAGCAATGAAACAGGCGACGACATTACTTTTGCCTCCAATGGTAATCGCAATGCTTTAGGTATGGCGAATGGTACTTACAAAGGTAGTATCAGTTTGTCTTCAGAAGCAGAAATAAAAATGGGCTTTACCAGTGGTGGTACACCGGCTGAATTAGCAAAGCTGGGACTACGTACGGGTGTGTATGTCGATGGCCCTGTTCCTGAAGATTTATTAGTCTTTGTCGTAGGTGATGGTCACGGCACAGTTGCAGGAAGTTTCGATACCAGCTTGAAGGATCCTGCTGCGATTGATGCAGAGCGTATCGATGCCTTGCGTGCACAGCAGTTCGATGTCAATTTCACCAGCGATACGCATTATCAAATCACGTGGAAAAATCCTGCGAATAACATTGAGACCGTATTAGCAGAACGTGATTACGACCCACAGGCCGGTATTAATTATCAGGGCTTGCAGCTGCGTTTGTCATCAGCACCGATGAAGGGCGATAAATTTTTGATCGATGGCAATCAGGATGGTATTGGAAATAACCAAAACATCCTTGATATGGTGGCACTCGAATCAAAAGTCGTCATCGGTGGTCCGAATGGCGCCACGCTCTCACAAGCTTATGAAGAACAGTTAAGTAAAGTGGGCAATATTGCAGACCAAGCTAAGGTTGCGCAAGCTGCATTGGAAGTCGTTAATCAACAAGCGGTAGAAAACAAAGACAAAGTATCAGGTGTGTCTTTGGATAGCGAAGCAGCAGATTTAATTCGTTATCAACAGGCTTATCAAGCTTGCGCTAAAGCGATGCAGGTGGCTAGCCAGTTGTTTGATTCTATTTTGCAGAGTACCTAAGCAGGAGCAGTAAATTATGCAAATTTCTACTAATCTGATGTTTGATAAAGCCATCGCGCAGATGGGTAAGACCAAAGACCGACTGGGTCAGGTACAACTACAGCTTTCTACGACTAAATCAATTATCAAACCTAGCGACTCACCGGATAAGACGACAACGATTACGCGTCTACAGTCTGCGATTACACGTCAAGATAGCTACGTCTCGACGATTAAAAATACGATGAATAAATTGAGTCTGCAAGAAACTGCACTCAAAAGTTCAAGTGATATTTTAGTTCGCATGAAAGAACTCGCGATTCAGGGTGCCAATGACACGATGTCACCACAAGATCGCAAAGAGATTGCGATTGAAGTAGCAGGATTGCGTGACCAAATACGTTCATTAGCGAATACCCAAGATGAAAATGGATCTTACATATTCTCTGGAAGTCGTGTTAATACGGCTGCCTATGGCTCCAATGTTGATGGTCAAAGACCGTATCAGGGTGATCAAAGTGTGGGATACGTCCCAGTAGGAGCACAGCGTGAGGTCGATACGAATCGCACTGGTACGCAAGCTTTTTCAAGGATCATTCGTAGCGATCAACAAGGCAATCAAGAAAGCGTAGGCTTTTTTAAAGTCATGGATGATTTTGTGAGTGCTTTGCAAAACAACAAACCTGCTGAAATACAGCGTAGCGTGGGTGAGCTTGATATCGCTCAGCATGGCATGACAGAAAGTATCGCCAATGTGGGTTCTGGTATCAACGTACTGCAGTCTCAGCAATCTGTTGCGGAAGAAAATATCTTACGCATGAAGACGACATTGTCTGATGTGAAAGATGTGGATTACACCGAAGCGATTACGCAAATGAATAAAGACATGCTGGCATTAGAAGCTGCACAGAGTAGCTTCTCTAAAATTTCGCAATTGAACTTATTTGATTACATACGCTAATCATGCAAAAAAGTAGTGCTAAAGATTGATACATAACTGACGATAGTGTGCTTGATATAGCCCATTCGTCATTTATACCGACTTAGGAATAGTCATGGCCACCACAGGTGTAAGTAGCACAACCAACACAACAAGTACTGCGACTAGCAGCACAAGTACTTCAAGTACTAGTGCAAGTGCTACTGCTGCAGCTAATGCAGCTGTTAAGCAGAATATTATCAAGACATTGGGTGCTGGTTCAGGGATTGATACCAATGCTTTGGCGCAGAGTTTGGTGGATGCTGAGCGTATTCCAGCAGAAAGTGCCATCAATACAAAAATCACTAAAAGTGAAGCGAAAATTTCTGGTTATGCTGCAATTACTTTTTCAGCCAATCAGTTAAAAGATGCCTTTAGTGCCTTAAATGATGTCAGCGACTTTAATAGTCTGGCTGTGAGAAATAGTAATACCTCAGCCTTTGGTGTCACCACCAGTTCCTTTGCATCTTTAGGTGATTATCAAATTGATGTGAAAACTCTGGCACGGCCGCAGCGCTCGGTGTCGGATGGATTTGCTTCACCAAGTACGGCACTTTCCGCTAGTGATTTCACACTGAAATTAGCGATTCATGGCGGTGCTGCGACTGATATCGCGATTACTGCAGCCAAGAGTGCACCAGCTGATATGGTGGATGCAATTAACTCAGCAGGCTTAGGTGTGACAGCGCAACTAGTGAATACGGGCGACAGCAGTGGAGCGTCTTATAAATTTATTTTGACCGGCACATCGGGTGAGACTCAAGATTTCACGCTCACCAGCGATGATGGTTCAGGTACGCCTGTAGCTGGTCTAAACTTCAACACCGACTCACCACTGCAAACTGCAACGGATGCTTCGGTTGTCATCAATGGGGTGACATTTACGCGCAGTACAAATGTCATCACCGATGCTGTTAAAGGTGTAACGCTGGATCTTTACTCCACCACGAGTACCCCGGCGACCGTGAATATGACACGTGATACATCGGCTTTGAAGGAAAAATTCAAGACCTTGGTGACTGCTTATAACGACGCCCAAAGCATGATGAATGTATTGGGTGATCGTAATTCCACCGTCGATCAATATGGAGGCTCTCTGTTTGGTGATTCGACAGTGAGAACCATGAAATCCATGTTCAGAGACATGATATTGGGCGCTTCTACCACTCCAGGTACTAATGCAACTTATCTCTGGCAAGCCGGTATTAATCTAACTAAAGATGGTCCTATCGAGTTGGATGAAACTAAACTTGATGCAGCACTGACGGGAAATTTTGACAATGTTGTCAAAATGATGACAGGTAATAAGCAAAGCTTGACTTCATTTAGTACAGATTCAGCGGGTATTGCTGGTGAGGCAGTGCGTAAGTTAACAAAGTTGGTGGCGACTGACGGTATATTAACCAAGCAAACTGATTCCTCGAATACACAGATTGATCGCTACAAAAAAGATCTTGAAGCATTGACTGACAGAATGGATAAGTTATTAAAACGCTATCAAACTGATTTGGGTGCTATGGATACCTTTGTTAGTCAAAGTAATAGCACTAGGGCTAGCCTTACTCAAACATTTAAGAGTATGTCTAATTCTTCTAATAACTAATAGACAATCTTTTCTTTTTTTACCAAGCGCTCATTTGAGCGCTTTTTTTTTAACCATGTAGTTATCTATTTAAAAACTTTGAAGAGAAAATTTTAAATATGATAATTATTTATGCATCAAATTTAGTTGAATGAATAGGCATAGTGAGATGTTATTAGCAATTAAAGTTAATTATTAGATAATTAAAATCAAACAAAAGGCAATATTTAGTTAATTTAAAAACAATTAAAGCGGCAATTAATTTCTAAATTAGAAATTAATTGCCGCTTTTTTTATTGATAAGCGTAACAAACGGCAAAAGTTTGCCATGGCGGCTAAAGTTTGCCGCTTGGGCACCGATACCTGAACCGAGAGACTTAAAGCGCGCATAGTTTTGAATAAATAAGTTGCCTTTACTGCATGTGTAGGAGTTAAGCCCATGTGATAAGGCGAAAGGACGGTAAATAACCATGAGCAAGGTGGAACCTTCAGATGCTTCTGCTCCGTTGGTATCGAAAATTCGAGCCAATGGTGGACAGAAAGCGTCCAACGATACGGGACCCTTGATCAAGCAGCAGTGGAAGCTACCTGATACAGGAAAAGTAAATATCGATACATCGCAACAAATGGTTCAGCTGAAGGAGATTATTCAGAGGTTCAACGAGAAATTTGTAGATGACAAACGCAGTATAGGTTTTGCATTTGATAAGTCATTAGGTGTGCACATCATTACGGTGCGAGATACGAGGTCGGGTGAAGTCATTCGACAGCTACCTAGTGAAGAAGTAGTCAGAGTTGCACACAACATAGAGAAGTTAAAAGGGTTGCTGTTTGATCGAAAGATTTAAGCCCTGACCTTAATAAAGGATTGTTAAGTAGTTTAGTTTTTAATGTTTTTTGGGCAGCAAGCCTGGTAGTAAGAGCGTTTTAACAGGTTAAGCAGTGAGACGCTTGTATTAAAAGTAGTTGTATTAAAAGTCGTTAAAGTTTTTTCTCAAGTTTTTTAAGCTTGGGTCGAATCAGACGATAACCGGGAAATTTCGAGTTTTTTTGGGGTAACTACAAAACAGCTCAACGGTAAAAAATTAAATTTCTCAAAGATTATGTTTATATAGTTAGGAGTAAAAATCATGCCTGTAATTAATACAAACGTTAACTCGCTGATTACCCAAAATGCGATTACAAGGAACGATAAATCTTTGTCTAGCACGATGACTCAGCTGTCCACTGGTAAGCGTATTAACAGTGCTGCAGATGATGCAGCCGGTTTAGCGATTGCCACCAAAATGACTTCACAAATTCGTGGTCTGAACATGGCGACTCGTCATGCAAATGATGCGATTTCGTTAATTCAAACTGCAGAGGGTGCAACTGAAGCCGTAACAGGCATGTTGCAACGTATGCGTGAATTGGCTGTACAAAGTGCAACTGACACCTATTCTTCTGGTGACCGTGCTTTGATGCAGAAAGAATTCTCGCAACTGCGTGAAGAGATTTCTCGTACTGCTACTTTGACTGACTTCAACGGACAACAGCTCTTAGCTGCTGGCTCATTGTTGACTTTCCAAGTTGGCGCTAATAGCGGCGACACCTTGACCTACTCAACCACCAATCTGAGTGCCACCATTGATTTGGGCGGAACCAGTATCGGTGATACAGGTGGTGCAAGTATTTCAGTAAGAACTGGTGCAGAAGAAGCGATTACTACAATCGATACTGCATTAGATGGACTCAATTCTGAGCGCGCTCGTATGGGTGCAATGATTAACCGTCTGGGCTATGCCGGCGACAACCTGACTAACATCTCGCAAAACCTTCAATCAGCACGTAGCCGTATTGAAGATACCGAGTATGCATCAGCAACTCGCGATTTAGCTCGTACGCAAATCATTCAGCAAGCAGGTATTGCAATGCTAGCTCAAGCCAATCAGCAACCCCAATCAGTACTGACGTTGCTGAAATAGTAGTAAAGCGTTAACTTCTAACGCGTTCACTCGACCTTTAGCCGCCGTTGGCTTTTGCCTCCGGCGGTTTTTTTACGCCTTTTCCATTCAAAAAGACAGTTTTTCACGTCTTTCCCGCCCCAGAAAATTCGCTTTTTGTATAAAAAATTCAGGCTCTGAAAAAGCCAGTCTCACCCCAAAGATAACGACATAACGCATTGATTTTAATAAGTTAATTTTGTTTTTTCGCAAAGCGGCAAGATCTTGCAGTCCTTCAAAAAGCGGCAAAATGTTGCCACTTAAAAAATAATTCTAATGTTTGCAGAAAAGCTGCCGAATCATGGGTTAACAGGGAGATTTAAACGGCTTTCTGTAAAAAATGGTTTCGATTTGTAGTTTTTCCAATCAATAACAGGTCGAACTCCAGAAAGTCAGAATCTTTTAATAGAACGATTAATGTTTAAGAAGTATTGGTCGAATCATGCAGTAACAGGAAGATTGATTGGCTTTCTGTAAAAAAAATGGCGACGATGAATTTATAACGATCGCCTGAATAATGAAAGCAACAGGTCTTTTGAACGCATACTTTTAGTTAGGAGTTAACATCATGTCCGTTATCAATACCAACGTTAATTCGTTAGTCACACAAAACGCTGTTACCAGAAATGACAAAGCCATTTCTACGGTAATGAATACTTTGTCTACCGGTAAGCGTATCAACAGCGCAAAAGATGATGCGGCCGGCTTGGCAATTTCAACTAAGATGACCTCGCAAATTCGCGGTCTGAACATGGGTGTGCGTCATGCAAACGATGCAATCTCCCTGATTCAAACAGCAGAGGGTGGCACAGAAGCGATTACACAAATGCTGCAACGTATGCGTGAACTCGCTGTGCAAAGTGCGACGGATACTTACTCACCAACCGACCGCGCTCTCTTGCAAAAAGAATTTTCGCAACTACGTGAAGAGATTTCTCGTACTGCTCAACTGACTAACTTCAATGGTCAGCAACTCTTGCAAGATGGCTCATTATTGACCTTCCAAGTTGGCGCAAATAGTGGCGATACATTGACATACTCAACAACCAATCTGAGTGCAACGATTGCTTTAGGTGGTACGAGTATCGGTGATACCGGTGGTGCAAGTATCTCTACACGTGAAGGTGCTGAGTCTGCAATGACCACGATTGATGGCGCACTGGATCAAATCAATGCTGAGCGTGCACGTATGGGTGCGATGATTAATCGTCTTGGTTATGCTGGTGATAACTTGACGAATATTTCACAAAACTTAACTGCAGCACGTAGCCGCGTTGAAGATACTGAATATGCATCTGCTACTCGTGAATTAGCGCGTACACAGATTATTCAGCAAGCAGGTATGGCGATGTTGGCGCAAGCTAATCAGCAACCGCAAGCAGTACTCGCACTACTTAAATAAGCTAAATCACTTCAGTAAAAACCTCTACCAGTTAGTCACTGGCAGAGGTTTTTTTGTTTCTAAAATAAATAACTAATTTGTCATAAAGCATAAAAATTTACTTATGTTTATCTGCTTGGTGTCGACTAATAACGTGACAGGAAGTATATAAACTTTCTGCACGTAGGATCCGGTTAAGTTGATTTCATAATCAATGATTTATATTGATTATTAATTTTTCTTAATTTCTCGAGTGAAGTTTAAAGTTAGGAGTAAAAATCATGTCTGTAATTAATACAAACGTGAATTCGCTTGTTACACAAAACGCAATCACAAGAAATGACAAAGCATTATCAACGGTAATGAATCAATTATCGACTGGTAAACGTATCAATAGTGCGAAGGACGATGCGGCTGGCTTGGCAATTTCTGTGAAAATGACATCTCAAGTTCGTGGTTTGAACATGGCTGTTCGTCATGCTAATGATGCGATTTCATTGATTCAAACTGCTGAAGGTGCGACTGAAGCTGTAACGAGTATGTTGCAGCGTATGCGTGAACTTTCAGTACAAAGTGCAACCGATACTTATAGCGCAGGCGATCGCGCTTTAATGCAAAAAGAGTTCTCGCAACTGCGTGAAGAGATTTCACGTACCGCTCAATTGACTAACTTCAATGGACAACAACTCCTGAAAGAAGGCTCAGTATTGACATTCCAAGTTGGTGCTAATAGTGGTGATACATTGACTTATTCCACAACCAATTTAAGTGCAACAGTAGCTTTAGGTGGAACCAGTATTGGTGACACCGGTGGTGCGAGTATTTCAACCAGAGATGGCGCTGAAAATTCGATCACAACTATTGATAATGCTTTGGATGAAATCAATGGTGAGCGTGCGCGTATGGGTGCGATGATTAATCGTTTGGGATATGCAGGCGATAATCTGACTAACATCTCTCAAAATCTGCAATCTGCTCGTAGCCGTATTGAGGATACTGAGTATGCTGCAGCGACTCGTGAGTTAGCGCGTACACAGATCATTCAACAAGCTGGTATGGCTATGCTCTCGCAAGCCAATCAACAACCGCAGTCAGTGTTATCGCTGCTCAAATAAATCACAAATCTGTAATTCCCAGCCGCTATCGGTCTCGAACCGACAGCGGCTTTTTTTATGTCTATCAGAAGGGTACATCTGAAATGTTAAGCGGCATAAAACTTCCTCATGGCATATCACCGGCCAAGACTTGCCGCTAAAAAGTGCTCGATCCAAGTAAAAAGGTCGTTATTAATAAGCGAATGGTTATGAAATCGACTTGGTCTGTTATTTGCTAATGCTGTAGGGGACACTTTTACCTGCGATGTAGGCGAGAGCATAGGCACATTTAAAGAACTGCGGAGAAGTCTGTGAACGACTTAGTGAAATTAAATTTAGGTTGTGGCGACAAAATTTTGCCAGGCTACGTCAATGTTGATGTGGCATCTGAGCGCGCTGGCAAACAACCAGACGTGATTTGCGATGTACGCAAGCTAGATAAATTTGAAACAGGTCATGCTGACGAAATTCTTGCAGTGCATGTGGTTGAACATTTCTGGCGCTGGGAAGTGGTCGACATATTGAAAGAATGGGTCAGAGTCTTAAAGCCGGGCGGGAAAATGATTTTAGAATGTCCTAATTTGAAATCCGCCTGTGAAGAATTTTTAAAAGAACCCGATTTGCGATCCGCTGCAGGCCCGGATGGACAGCGCACGATGTGGGTGTTTTATGGCGACCCTCGTTGGAAAGATCCATTAATGGTTCATCGCTGGGGCTATACCCCTTTATCACTCGCAAAAATTATGAATGAAGCAGGCTTAACGGATTTGAAACAAGAACCTGCGCAATTCAAATTAAAAGAACCACGCGATATGCGTATCACAGGAATAAAAATCTAATTTCCCCAAGTTGGTCATGTACTAGCAAAGGCAAATTGACATCACATTATTCAATTACTTGGACTTTGATGGTGCTGCACTAGGTTTGAGAAGAATTGTCTGAGTAGGTAGAAGGAGTAAATATGAAATTAAAAATATTTGTTGGTTGGGATCCACGTGAAGATATCGCTTGGAAGGTCTGCCGCCATTCTATTTTACGTCGAACCAATCCTAGCAAGGTATCAATCACCCCCTTAATCCAGTCTGTTTTGAGGGCTGAGGGACTATATAAGCGACCAATCGACACAAAAGCAGCCACCGAGTTCAGTCTCACGCGATTTTTGACGCCTTATCTAGCTGGCGATAGTGGTTATGCAATTTTTGTGGATTGCGATTTTCTGTTTTTGACAGACATTACTGAAGTGCTGAAGGAAATCGATCCTTCTAAAGCCGTATCTGTGGTCAAGCATGATTATCAACCCTCAGAAACTATGAAAATGGATGGCTGTGTTCAGCATCTATATCCACGTAAAAACTGGTCATCTTTTATTGTCTTTAACTGCGCGCACCCTGCAGTCAGATTATTGACGCCAGCAGTGGTTAATTCTGCAGACCCAGCATATTTACATCGCTTTGGATGGTTGGCAGATTCGCAAATAGGGCGCATTGATAAAGGTTGGAATTATCTTGAAGGCTGGTATCCATCGCATTATGAAAATCTAAAAGCGGTGCACTACACCTTAGGTGGACCATGGTTTGAGGATAAACAAGATTGTGATTTTGCTGAAGAATGGTTAACTGAGTTTTCACAAATGAATGTGCAAAACATAGAGTCCATCGACGTTCTTAAACAACTAGTTTATTAAACCTGATCGCTCTATGGCCTCACAACCAAAAGTTCAATGGCTGATTTCCAGTCGAGATCCATCTCTGGCAGCACTTGCGAGTAGCAATCTGGCTTCAATCCGATTGCGCTCGGTTGTCAGTATGCGAGCCGCCATGGACGGGAGTGTGACGTCAAGCGCAGACCGAGAAGCAGATCGTGAAACTGAAATACTCGTAGTAGGAAAAGTCGATGCTGTAACAGATGTAAACCGTCCGGCACGTTGGCTAAGTTATATGCAACAGGCCAAAGATAGAAATTGCAAAATCATTATTGATTACACCGACCATCACATAGACGGTAAACCCGTCATGCGTGATTTTTATTTAGCGGCGTTAAATTTAGCTGATCATGTAACGACCAGTTCCCCTAAATTAGCAAAGAATATAGGCGCTACCTGGAAGGGTGGTGTCACTGTGATTGAAGATCCTATCGAGGTTTCCTTCATCCCACCCAAGACAGAGCGCACACCACAACTCACAGCACTTTGGTTTGGTCACGCAAGTAACCTGCAATATCTATTCGATTTCATTAAGAGTGGACTGAGTCTGCAGGAGCCTTTACGGCTGATCGTTATGACGAATTTTTTTGACCAAAAGATTTTCGATCAACAAATGAAAGCTGCACCTAAGAATCTCGAGATGGTAGTCGTACCGTGGTCACTACAGGACATGCAAACCGTAGCAGGTATTTGTGATTTTTGCATCATCCCCGCAGGGATGAATGACGTCAGAAAAAATGGCGTGAGTTCAAATCGTTTATTAACAGCGCTCGCGCTGGGTTTGCCTACTGCAGCTGATAAAGTAGATTCTTATCTTGCTTTCAGTGAGTACTTCACAGATATACGCTCTAAAGAGTTGGAGCAGTTCATTAGTCATCCGCATCAACAGAGTGACTTAGTCAAAAAAGCCCAGTCCAGAATAGCGAAAACGCATACGATAGAAGCGATCGGCCATCAATGGCTAATGCTTTTCGCTTCACAATCTCAACCACAATCACATTTAATATCAGCGTAAATTCTGCTTTAGTTGGCTAGTAGGCAGTATCACTTCTTTAGTCGATTGACTTAATCATGGAGATTGCATTGTTCATCGATGAAAGCGATAGCTCTATCGCATCCGTGAACTAAGGATTCAAGATAATTACCTATGATTTGAATGCGTTCTGCATCTTCTTGTTCGGTAGTGTTGAATTTTCTCACTACAGAAAAAGATTCTTTTCTTACAAACTCTTGAAGGAAAATTTTCCCTGGATTGTTGATGGCTTGTAAAGCTGTCTTGATGTCGAGGAGTTTATCTTTATTGCGCGCAGATTTCTTTTGACCTATTGCTTTGTCATGAATTTTTTCTGCTAACAGCATGCCGTCTTGTGCGAGTTTTCTAAACGTTGCAATCTCTTGTGATAAATCTGAAAGTTTTTCCTTCACAATCGCAGGGGAGGTTGGTTGAAAACTTTGTTTGGCATGCTCTAATAGTGAGAGATCGATGCGATGAGGCTCTGCATAAGTGGTGCATGCTTCACTAAATGACATTTGCAAAGTGCCATTAATTTTTGCACCGCCTTCAGTTGCATTAATGACTTTCTCATGCGGATAGGCCAACATAAAATCTTCATACCACTTTCTGTATGAATCAAGTTGACGATCCACATGCACGCGGTCGCCGTAATAGCCTTCGATTTCTCTAAAGCCATCGCCTTTTAGATTTTTAGCTTCATCTAAAGTTTTAGGCCATAAATAGCCACTAGCATGAGAAGCGCCGCCAGTATAAGCAAGGTCTTGACCGATCATAATGAGTGGTGAAGCACCCATTAAACGCGCAAAGGAAAATGCATTCGTAGCGACAGAGCCACCAGTGTGCAATACACCGCGGTCACCAATCATGGGTTTAAAAATTTTCTCATGCAGCGGATTGCCGAATGAAACAATGTGTTTATCTTTGACAGAATGAACGACGTCTGGATTACAACTCGCTGCTGATAAAAACCAAACATTGTCAGGTGGTTCAGAACCCCAAGAACAAGGTCTGCGTGGATCAATTGCCACCACCACATGCGGTTCAATTCCAGCTGCTTTCAATATAGGCCAGGTTTTATCAACAGCGATAATCAGTAGATGATCTTTATATTCTTTAAGCGTTGCGATTTGTTTGTTTAGAGATGGGCCTGCTGCAACGATAACTCCGGGTCTATTTTTCCAACAATTTTTGAATTGATTGACTCCGGGTGAGCGGGCTGCAATATCTAAATTAGCAACGGTATGTTTTAAGAAAAGTTCTGATGAGTTAAATGAAGTAGAAAACGAAGCTACGCGCTGATTAATACAAGCGCCTAAGTGATCGACATACGATTTCAAGAAATCTTGATACAGCCTGGACATAGCTGGAGTAGCAATAATTTTCCAACGCTTGAGTTTATCCAGCCCTAATTCACTATTCGTTTTAACTGCAGCTTTGTTCGTATTGGTATCGACTATAAATTTGATACGTGGATCTGATAGAACATGATCTAGTGGACGGGAGGAGAGGGCAACAGCAAGTAAGTCACTGCGAGGTTCTACAATAATAATTCTTGTATTTGTATCGCAGCGTTGACATAACTCTTCCGCTACATAACCCAGACCAAACCCAATTAATACAACGACATTAATTTCTGGGTCCTGACATTCTTTTTGAATAATTTGGTTTGATTCATGAATCGGATCATACAAACTATGCAAATAAAAATTTCCGAGTTTATCGGTGGCGCGTAAAGTCATATGACCTTTGCGCCCAATTTCTAATGAAATATCTGAAGCGTCATAGCCTGAATCAAAAATATTTTCTGAAATGAAGTGATTCATCTCAGGTTGATTTTGCCTTAGTAAGGCAAGATTGGCTGCGAAAATATGTAGATCATCAGGACGCACAATATCCGCCGATTTAACTATGCAAGGAATTGATGGATTGACGGAATCTATCCATTAATGGAAGTAATTCATGTTCAACCAAATCAGCAAGTAGCATGGTGTCATAGTCTTCCATGACATGGACTAATTCAGTTGTGATCTTTAGTAGTTCTGATCCAAACTGAGAAAAATCACTTTCACCATTTTCTAAAATAGTGACATCACCTAAATGATGTGCTGCTGTTGAAAATTGGTGTAGCCAATCTAAGCCATCAACTGATGCTGCAAGAGCTTCAAATGCAAGCTTAGGATTATCCCCACGTAAAACATTTGTCTGGCGTTGCAAAATAGAAGTGGCTGTTTCAATCCATTGAACCGCATAGATTGCAGCTTCAGCTAATTCTGCTTGTTGCTCGACTAACGCTTGCACGTCGTTTTTCATTTTTTTATTCCTCCAATTGAGAACGTTCGGATCTGTATAAGCAAAAAGCCTGCCACTTATTGCCATACGATTCGAATAAAACTCATAGGAGGTGGGGTACTTGTTAAAAATTCGACACATGCGGCAAGGTATTGCATTCAACGCGGCAATTTGATGGCAACAGTTAGCCAGAAAACGGCAATAGCGGAACAGACATTGCCGCATGAGTGAGATGTTGAAAAATTCATTGCCACTTGCGGTCATACGTTGCCGATTTAATGCGGCAATTACGGCAAATCTTTTCCTAAATGATGTTTAGGCATTGCTCTTGCATATGCGTGCTGTGACTGCGCTTAAAAATTAAGCAGTCTGTGATTTCTGCATACAACATATATATACAGAAGTTTTTTTTTTAAAAAATGTCTTGATTATTTTTGCTGGCACAGCGTTTGCTTATAAGGACGTGAGCAAAACGAATTTCATCCAGTAATTCGTTTTGAACCACCAGCACAGTTAACACAAACAGGAGCATTACTATGTCTACTCTCGCACAAGAACTCATGTCCCAGTCGGCAGCAGGTCGCTTTTTTAATACGAAGCAGATCTCAAAATTTTCGCCAGCTGAAATCCGCGTTGCCATTCAAACTTTGGTAGCGGAAGACCGGACTGAGTTGGCTTACGCTTTAGGCGAAGCCGGTTTGGCTCTGTATCCCGTCAACGAAGATATTCTGGTTATCACCAGTCTATTGTCAGTCATGCGTGAAGATTGGTCTCACGCTGTAGATCTTCTGACGCAATTGATGGAAATGCAAGGCAATCAAGCCACTGTATTTACTCATGCCATGTTGATCCGCGCTTTGCGCTGTGATCTAGAACTTGCAGCTGCATTAGAAGCTGCTCGCGTTGCACTGACCCATTTCCCAGATCATCCTGAGTTGTTGAAAGAATACGACGCAGTATCAGGTGCTCTTGGTTTACGCGCAGTGGAGCAATAAGAAAATGTCTTTATGGCAACGTCATTGTCAGCGGCAACAAGCTGCCGGAAAACCGACAATTCTTGCCACCCTAAGTTTGCCGGGGCTTTTTATAAGGCAAATCAAGGCAAAAACCCTTGTTAATCAAGAACTTTTAATCTGGCACGGGTATTGCTTAGGTAATAAACAAAAGGGATTTTCCCTACAGAATCGTAGTACCCGTACAGAATCCGGAAGGAGAAACTGAGTATGTCAGTCATCAACACAAATATAAAGGCGCTGTTCGGCCAGCAGGCTATGAAAGCCACTGATCGAGCGATGTCCTCTGCGATGAGACAGCTGTCTACAGGCAAGCGCGTCAATTCAGCTGCAGATGATGCAGCTGGTATGGCGATAGCCACGCGGATGACGCAGCAGATACGTTCGCTAAATATGGCGGTTCGTAATGCAGGCGATGCAGTATCACTGATACAGACGGCCGAAGGTGGCACAGTCGCTATCAATGACATGATGCAGCGTATGCGCGAACTTGCTATCCAAGCGATCACCGATACTAATTCTAGCGATCAGCGCTCTTATTTAGATCTGGAATTCCAGCAGCTCAAGCAAGAGATCAACCGCACATCAAAGATGGTGCAATGGAATGGCTTCTCAATCCTGGACGGCAGTGTCGGCCAGCGAGTAGGTGAGAGACCTGTCTATAAGATCACTGCAACGGGTGAGTATCATTCGACTGTCGACGACGGTAGTGGTAACCCTATGGTGAGTAACCTCGAAACAGGTGACTTGATCATTAACGGAACCACGATCAATCCTTCGTTAGCGAAAGACGATACTGTCTCGCCTAGAACAAATGCAGGCGGATCTGCGATTGCGATTGCTGCAGCGATTAACAGAGAATCTGCTACCACTGGTGTAGTAGCTGTTCCTAACCAAAACGTGATGAATGGTGTTCCTGTTGTCAAGGATTCGACAGCGGGTGGATCAACCGGTTTTGCTGTGATTAATGGTTGGAAAACGCCAGATGTCACCTCTGTAAAAGATAATATTCGTGAATCTCGTGCAGCCATGGTTAAAGCGATCAATTCGATCAGCGATAAGACCGGCGTTAAAGCGATCGATACGAATGACAATACACGTGGTATTACGCTTGAAGCGATTGACGGCCGCAACATTGAAGTACAAACCTTTGGCACACAAGGAAATGCCAGCGATCAAAGCTACTTTGGTTTGCGTGCAGGTGTGCAAGCGAGTACGTATTCACTTGAAGCCAAAGTGGATGGCAATGTTAAGCTGACCACTCAGTTAGGTAAAGACATCACCCGTGCACGTTTACCTGTAGGCGACTACACACAAAACGTAGCCAAGATGATGACGACCTCTCGTCCGGTTGCTGACAGTGCCAATGGTATTGTGCCTTTGAACGAGGGTGACTTAAGAATCAATGGTGTAGTGATTCCTGCAGCTGCGTCTGTGGACGATCC
>CANGLD010000019.1 GCA_947454475.1 Oxalobacteraceae bacterium | reverse complement strand
GTCCAGTCTTAGCACCTCGCGGTGCGAAGCCGTTTCGGCAGCGAAGCGCGTGCGCTTCGAAACCCTGCCTACACCCCCGCGTCCCGCTGATTCGATGATCGCGAGCTTCGATCAAAGTTAAAAAAGCCACTTTTAGTGGCTTTTTTAATTTTGGTGGAGGCGGCGGGAATCGAACCCGCGTCCAAAGATCCTCTACAGACAGTTCTACATACTTAGTGTTGTCATTTAATTTGATTCACTTGTCGCGGACACACACGCTGCAAGTAAACGAGTCACTTTTTATTTAACGCTATGCCAAGTGACCCGACACAACGCGATTCCCTGTGAATGACTCCGCTGCTGTTACCAGCCCACCCCAGGGACGAGGCGGTTGCGGAGCTAGTCGGTTCTTAAGCGGCTAGAGCAAATTCACCGTAATACGGTGCGTTTGCAGCTTCAGTTTTTGCATTTAAGCTTTTCCGGTTGGTTTTACGAGGTGACCAGCCCTCGGTATGCCCTGCGCTGCTTTGTAATCCCTGTCGAAACCAGGTCGCCCCCAAGCAGGTCTTCATTGTAGCGTAATCGTGTCATGCGTAAGTGCTGTTTTGTTTGAGCTGATGTTGTATTAACTCAAGTTGCTGCGTGTTGTAACAGTTTGAGTAGGTCGCTAGGTGTGTTGGCGATGAAATCTGCATTCCAACTATGCGGTTCGGTGTTGCCGCAATAACCCCATGCCGCTGCGATGGTGGGCATGCCAGCAGCTTGGCCGGCTTGTATGTCACGCAGATCGTCTCCAACATACCAACATAAGTTAGGCGCAAGTTTGATGCGACGCGCTGCTTCTATCATTGGTGCGGGATGAGGTTTGGCATGTGCAGTGGTGTCACCTGAGATGACGCAAGATGCATGCGCTAGTCCTATGAGTGGGACTAATGCATCGGTATACAAAGCAGGTTTATTGGTAACGATGCCCCATAAAATATGTTGTTGTTCTAGTTGCTGTAGTAGTTCTGGTACTTCATGAAATAAAGTAGTTTGATCAGCTATGTGTGCAGCATAGTTGTCGAGGAATTCAGTTCTTAATGCATCGTATTCTGCATCGGCAGGTGTTTTGTTTAATGCCACACCGATTAATCCACGTGCACCTGCTGATGCAACGGGTCTTAGTTGTTCATAAGGAGCGGGTGCAAGTCCACGTTGAGTACGCATGAGATTGACTGCTGCAGCAAGATCAGGAGCTGTATCTGCCAGTGTGCCATCTAAATCAAAGAGTACTGCGCGTGGTATCGGTAGTTGTGGAATTGGCATAGTAAAAAGATGGAAAGTGTTAACTATGATTTCCAACTAAGTTTAGTAAGTAACTGATTGATTCAAAGTTAATTGATGAAGCAGCACATATGACGAAGTTTTATTTTTATAGAATCAAACTGTTTTAACCGTTGCCATTAAATAGTTAACGTTTGTGGCTTGATTCAATGAATAAATTTTAGTTAGTGGGTTATAGGTCATGCCTTTAAGCGCTTGCACTTTTAAGCCAGCGGTTCTAGCGTAGCCGGATAACTCTGCAGGTGTAATGAACTTCGCGTAATCATGTGTGCCACGAGGCAGTAGTCCTAAAATATATTCAGCACCGATGATGGCAAATAGATAGGACTTGGGATTGCGATTAAGTGTGGAGAAGAAGATGTGTCCACCAGGTTTTACCAACTTCGCACAGGCTTGAACAATTGCAGCAGGATCAGGCACATGTTCTAGCATTTCCATGCAAGTGACGACGTCAAATTGTCCTGCTTCGCGAGCAGCAAGTTCTTCAGCAGCGATGAGTTCATAACGAACTTTGATGCCAGACTCAAGGCTATGCAGATCAGCGACTTTAAGTGCTTTTTCTGATAAATCGATGCCAGTAACAGTCGCGCCTTTTCTGGCGATAGATTCAGCCAGAATGCCGCCACCACATCCGATATCACAGACTTGTTTGCCAGCGAGAGGTACCCGCGCATTAATCCATTCCAGTCGCAATGGATTGATTTCGTGTAGGGGTCTGAACTCGGAGGTGGGATCCCACCAGCGATGAGCGAGTTCACTAAATTTTTGTATTTCTTGAGGATCGGCGTTCATCTCGAGATGATAACGGAAACTCGAGATTTACTTTTGAATGCTTCTAGACGGGACTGGTTTATAGGCTTGCAAGCGCAATGTTGAGAACTAAGGCTCTTAGTTTGAAGAGCCTTAGTCTGCATTGAAGAAGTTTAGGGAGCTTTGGTGCCCAACACTTCGACATCCACACGGCGGTTGCGCGCACGACCTTGTGAAGTTTTATTACTAGCTACAGGTTGGGTTGCACCTTTGCCATCAATGAAAATACGTTCAGATGGTATGCCTAATTTAACCAAATAATCTTTAACGGCTTGCGCACGGCGTAGTGATAATTTTTGGTTATAGCTAGCTTTGCCAGTGCTATCGGTATGGCCGGTTGCAATAATGCTGTCTACCTTGGCATTTTGTAACTCAGTTTGCAGTTTCTTTAAGCGTTGTTTGCCCTCAGGTTGCAAGCTTGCTTTATCAAATCCAAAAGAAGTGTCAGTCGTTAGGCTAACTTTGGCAATCGCAGGTGAAACTAAGGCTGCCTTGGTTGATTCGTCAGCTTTACTAGCAGCTGGCTCTGCGACAGGTTCTGGAGTGGGTTGTTGCGCTGCCTGTGCTTCAGGTGCAGTTTTGTTTTCTTTTATGACAGCTGGTGCGGGATGGAGTGGTACGCCATCACAACCAGGAACGACTGCATCAGCTGGAACCCAAGTTCCTGTTCGCACGCATAGTCCTGTGCCGCTATGAACAATACTCCCACTAGAGTCGACCCAATACCCTCTGGGTGATTTGTTTACAGCGAATACATTGAATGAGAATGCGAAAAGTGCTGTCAGGATGCTGCTAAACAGACTAATGATCAGAATCTTGTGTTTCATGAATACCCTCCCAATAAAATGCAAATTAAGCAATATTTTAAAGGTAAAAGCATTGAGGGCGTTCAAAAAATTTTAATTTTGGTAATTTATTTTTTAAATAACGTATAAAAATTCCTTGGAAATGGATGTGAAAGGGGAGATCACGACCAGCTTTGACGGCTGATCGTGATGGGTAGATGGAAAAAATTAATCTTTATCGCCGATTTGCTGCCTGGTGCTCACAACTTCGATATCAACGCGACGATTCTCCGAGCGACCCTTGCTATTGTTGTTGCTAGCGATAGGCTCGCTTTCTCCTTTGCCTTGGGTGTAGATGCGATCGGAAGGTAGAGATTGTGAGAGTAGATAGGTTTTAACGGCTGCAGCACGACGCTCTGAGAGTTTTAGGTTGTATGCCTCGCTGCCAATTGCATCGGTGTGTCCTGTTGCTACGATGACTTTAATAGACATGCCTGAGAGCCGGTTCGCCAGTAATTTCAGACTGTCTTCGCCACCTTTTTTCAGTACCGATTTATCGAAGTCGAAATAAGCATCTGTATCTAGAGTGATTTTTTCAACCACCGTCTCCATGACTCTAGGCGGTGGCGGTGCTTCGGTTTTAGCGACGACAGGTGCTGGTTCGGGTTGAATCACCTGTGGAGTAGTTACCGCAGTGGCTTTTGCTAAAACACCATCGCAGCCAACAACAGTGGCTAGGGCGGGGCGCCAACCGCCTGTATGCCAGCAGTCACCATTGGTGCTTAAAACTGCACCCCCACCCGTGTCCTGCAGATAGCCAATGTTATCGGCAACGAGAGGAGGGGCACTATTGGCAGCAAATGTCTGGCCTGCATAAAAAATCAGCAGCGTGAGTGTGAGATTGGTGAGCGGGTGCATAGCATTTCTCCTGGCTGAGTGATTTTTAAGTCCATTTGGGAAGCATTAACGTAAAAAATAAGCATGCTTTTATGTCTCGCAGTGAGTGTGGCAGCTGTGCGCTGAAATACATTACAAAAAATCAAATGAAGTCAGTAAGTCATGAGTTTTATTTGACAATATTTATTTAGTCAGAAGAGGCAAGTTTCAGAGTAAGAAACAGGGCTGGAGGTGGGTCAACGTGGTAAAATTTCGAGTTCTCAAAATCAAGGTCCGCAATCTGCGGATAGTCAATTAACACCTGCATTTTTGCTTCAACTCACCGGCCCCACAATGGATCAATTCGCAAAAGAAACAATTCCAATTTCACTCGAAGAAGAGATGCGCAAAAGCTATCTCGATTACGCTATGAGCGTCATCGTTGGCCGCGCATTGCCGGATGTTAGAGATGGTTTAAAACCAGTGCACAGGCGCGTTTTATTCGCTATGCACGAAACTAATAATGTTTTCAATCGACCCTACGTCAAATGTGCGCGTGTAGTCGGTGAGGTGATGGGTAAATATCACCCGCATGGCGACCAAGCGATTTACGACACACTGGTTCGTATGGCGCAGGATTTTTCATTGCGCTACACCTTGGTGGATGGTCAAGGTAACTTTGGTTCAATTGATGGCGATAACGCAGCTGCAATGCGTTACACCGAATGTCGTCTAGATAAAATTGCCAGTGAATTACTCGCTGATATAGAAAAAGAAACCGTCGACTTTGTTCCTAACTACGACGGTAAAGAAAAAGAACCTTCTGTACTGCCTACGCGTATTCCTAATCTGTTGATTAATGGATCGTCAGGTATTGCGGTTGGTATGGCCACGAATATTCCACCGCATAACATCACTGAGGTGATTGATGGTGCTTTGCATTTATTGCAAACACCAAATTGCACGGTAGATGAATTAATTGAAATTATTCCTGCTCCAGATTTTCCTACCGCTGGGATTATTTATGGCGTCTCTGGTGTGCGTGATGGTTATCGTACAGGCAGAGGTCGCTTGGTCATGCGTGGTAAAACGCATTTCGAAGAATACGGACGCGAAAATCGCACCGCAATCATCGTGGATGAATTGCCGTATCAGGTGAATAAAAAATCTATGCTCGAGCGTATCGCTGAGCTAGTGCGGGATAAAAAATTAGACGGTATTTCTGATATTCGTGATGAATCAGATAAATCTGGTATGCGTGTTGTGATTGAACTCAAACGCGGAGAAGTGCCTGAGGTTGTGTTGAACAATCTCTATAAACAAACGCAATTGCAAGACACCTTTGGTATGAACATGGTGGCATTGGTAGATGGTCAGCCTAAGTTGCTGAACTTGAAGCAAATGCTGGAATGCTTCTTATCACACCGTCGTGAAGTCGTCACACGTCGTACAGTTTTTGAATTACGTAAAGCACGTGAACGTGGTCATGTATTAGAAGGTCTAGCTGTTGCTTTAGCAAATATTGATGAATTCATTGCCATCATCAAAGCAGCACCAACACCACCGATAGCAAAAGCTGAATTAATGACCCGCACTTGGGATTCATCAGTCGTGCGTGAAATGTTAGCGCGCACTGGCGCTGCAAACGCAGGTGGTATAGAAGCCTTCCGTCCCGCTAACTTGCCACGTCAGTATGGTTTGCAAGCAGATGGTTTATATAAATTATCAGATGATCAAGCGCAGGAAATTCTGCAAATGCGCTTGCAACGTTTGACTGGTTTAGAGCAAGACAAGATTGTTAATGAGTACAAAGAAGTGATGGAGCAGATCGCTGATTTGTTAGATATTCTTTCTAAGCCAGATCGCGTAACTACCATCATCACAGATGAACTCGTTGCAGCGAAAAATGAATATGGCGCGAATGGTGGTGATAAGCGTCGTTCACAAATTGAAATTAATGCGACTGATCTAGCAACAGAAGACTTAATCACACCGCAAGATATGGTGGTGACCTTGTCTTATGCGGGTTATATGAAGTCACAACCGTTATCAGAATATCGCGCACAAAAACGCGGTGGTCGCGGTAAGCAAGCAACCGCAACCAAAGATGATGATTGGATAGATCAACTCTTCATCGCCAACACACATGACTACATGCTGTGTTTCTCGAATCGCGGTCGTATGTATTGGCTGAAAGTGTGGGAAGTGCCGCAAGGTTCGCGTACCTCACGTGGTAAACCAATTGTGAATATGTTCCCGTTACAAGAGGGTGAAAAAATTACGGTAGTCTTACCACTGTTTGGTGAGCATAGTAGCTTCCCTGGCGATCGTTATGTCTTCATGTCTACTAGTTTAGGTACGGTTAAGAAAACACCGTTGTCTGATTTTAGTAATCCACGTAAGGCAGGCATTATTGCTGTCGATCTGGATGAAAATGATTTCTTAATCGGTGCTGCATTAACCGATGGTAGTCATGATGTGATGTTGTTCTCTGATTCAGGTAAAGCAGTACGCTTTGATGAAAATGATGTCCGTCCTATGGGTCGTACAGCACGTGGCGTACGTGGCATGAGTTTAGAGGCAGGACAACAAGTGATTGCCTTGCTAGTTGCAGAAAATGAAGGGCAGTCCGTATTAACTGCCACTGAAAATGGTTATGGAAAACGCACACCGATTGCTGAATATACGCGTCATGGTCGTGGCACAAAAGGCATGATTGCGATTCAAACTAGTGAGCGTAACGGTAAAGTGGTGGGTGCAACATTGGTAGAAGCAACCGATGAGATCATGCTCATCACCACAGGTGGTGTGTTGATTCGTACCCGTGTATCGGAAATTCGCGAGATGGGTCGTGCAACACAAGGTGTGACGCTGATTGCAGTTGAAGATGGCGGTAAATTATCAGGACTGCAGCGTATTGCTGAAGCTGATGCAGAAGACGATGGTACTGCGTCAGATGAAGTGGTCGCAGATGATGCAGCACCTGATGATGCGGCTGAATAATCGCTGACTAAATAGGCTGTGATTTTTCTTCGACAAGTAATGGATAAATTTTTGGTGTAAGCATAGTGCTACTCTGAATACAAACTGCAACTAAAATAAAAACTGGCTATCCATGAGTGATGACAAACTACAGCCACTGCGTGAGCAAATCGATGCGATCGATGCGCAACTGCTCGCTCTACTCAATCAGCGTGCGCGCGTGGCTCAGGAAGTCGGGCACGTGAAGGCAGAAACCAACGCACCGGTTTTTCGGCCTGAGCGTGAAGCGCAAGTTTTAGCGCGCGTGGCTGCAAATAATGCGGGTCCACTTCCATCTTCTGATTTGCAGACTATCTTTAGAGAAGTGATGTCGGCATGTCGTGCACTAGAGCGTCGCATCACCGTTGCTTTTCTAGGTCCAGTCGGTACTTATAGTGAGCAAGCAGTGTGGCAGCAGTTTGGCCAGTCCGTCACTGGTTTGCCATGCATCTCGATTGATGAAGTTTTTCGTGCGACGGAAGCAGGTACTGCAGATTTTGGTGTGGTGCCAATTGAAAATTCTACCGAAGGCACAATTAATCGCACCTTAGATCTATTGCTGCAAACTTCGTTGTCTATTAGCGGTGAATTATCACTACCTGTCCATCATAGTTTGTTGACTAAGAGCGGATCACTAGAAGGTGTGACACGCATTTGTGCGCATTCACAAGCTTTGGCGCAATGTCAAGCTTGGTTAAATCATCACTATCCGCAAATTGAAAGACACGCCGTTGCATCGAATGGTGAAGCTGCGCGACTAGCTAGTGAAGATAATACGATCGCTGCGATTGCTTCAGAAATGGCTGCCACACGCTATGGCTTGGCGATTGCTCATGCACACATACAAGATGATCCACATAATCGCACCCGCTTTGCTGTCATAGGCAGACTATCGCCTACTGCATCCGGTCGTGATCAGACTTCACTCGTTTTATCAGTGCCAAATAAACCAGGTGCTGTGTATGAATTGCTAGAACCCTTAGCTCAGCATGGTGTGTCCATGACACGTTTTGAATCACGTCCAGCGCGAACTGGTAGTTGGGATTATTATTTTTACGTCGATGTAGAAGGCCATGCGCAAGACACAAAAGTAGCGCAAGCATTACAAGCATTGCAATTGCGCGCTGCTTTTTTCAAAGTACTTGGTTCTTATCCGTTTTCGCACTGATTTTTACTCTGATTTTCACTCACTATGTCACATTCATTTGGTCCTGATTATGTACGCGCTATCGCTCCTTATCAAGGCGGCAAACCCATTGCGGAAGTAGCACGTGAATTTGGATTGGATGAAGCGAAGATCATCAAGCTCGCATCGAATGAAAATCCCTTGGGCATACCTGAATCAGCAAAAAATGCGATGCAAGCTGCGTTGGCTGAACTTGCACGTTATCCTGATTCGAATGGCTTTGATTTAAAAGCGACGATTAGCAAAAAATTTGGCGTGGCACCTGATTGCATTACGTTAGGTAATGGCAGCAATGACATACTGGAGTTAGCTGCTCGCTCTTTAGTACGTGCTGGTGAATCTGTTGTGTATTCAGAATATTCATTTGCAGTCTATCCATTAGCTACGCAAGCAGTGGGTGCAAAGGCTATTGTTGTACCAGCTAAAAATTTTAGTCATGATCTCGATGCAATGGCTAAAGCCGTACAGCCTGATACGCGCTTAATCTTTGTAGCGAATCCAAATAATCCAACTGGCACCTTCATCGATGGTGATCAGATACTCGCTTTCATACGCTCCATACCTAAGCATGTTGTGATCGTATTAGATGAAGCCTATACAGAATACTTACCACTGAATCAACGCTACGATGCACTCTCGTGGGTAGCGCAGCATCCGAATTTAATTGTGTCGCGTAGTTTTTCTAAAGCGTATGGTTTGGCGGGATTGCGTGTAGGGTTTGGTATCGCACAAGCAGAATTAACTGATTTAATGAATCGTCTGCGTCAACCATTTAATGTGAACGCATTAGCGCAAGCTGCAGCCAGCGCTGCTTTGCAGGATGAGGCTTTTCTTACTAAGAGTGCGCATATTAATAATCAAGGTTATGCGCAACTCACTGCAGCCTTCCAAGAAATGGGCATTACCTTCGTACCTTCTTTTGGTAATTTTGTTTTATTTAAAGCGGGTGAGTCACAAGATGCAGGTGCAAAAGTAAATCTCGCTTTACTTAAAAAAGGCATTATCGTGCGTCCTGTTGGTAACTATGGCTTACCGCAGTGGTTGCGAGTGTCGATAGGGCTGCCAGAAGAAAATGCTGCATTCCTTGCAGCTTTACAATCCATCTTGGGCTAATGCATTAGGCATGCCATCGTTTAAAAAAATCGTCATCTTTGGTGTCGGGCTCATAGGTGGTTCATTTGCGCTCGCATTAAAAAAAGCGGGTGTGGTTGAACACATCGTTGGTGTCGGTCGTCGTCTTGAAACATTAGAACGCGCAAAATCTTTAGGCATTATCGATGCAATTGGTGATGCAACAGAAGTACGTGATGCTGATCTCGTCTTAATTGCAACGCCAGTGGCACAAACACAAGCAGTGTTAACGGCGATTGCTCCTTATCTACAACCACACACAATCGTCACAGATGCAGGTAGTACGAAATCTGATGTCGTACAAGCAGCGCGTTTGGCATTGGGTGAAAAAATTGCGCAGTTTGTACCTGGTCATCCGATTGCGGGGCGCGAACAAAATGGTCCTGAAGCTGCCTTAGCGGATTTATATGTTGGTAAAAAAGTCGTGATAACGGCTTTGCCTGAAAACGCAGCAGCATCGGTAGCAAGTGTGCGTTCAGCATGGAAGCATTGTGGTGCGTTGATACATGAATTAAGTGCAGAAGAACATGATGCTGTGTTTGCTGCAGTCAGTCACTTGCCGCATTTTCTTGCTTATGCTTTAGTCGATGATATTGCTGCAAGTAGTAAAGCGGATTTATTGTTTCAATATGCAGCCAGTGGTTTTCGTGATTTCACACGTATTGCTGGTTCATCGCCTGAAATGTGGCGCGACATCGTGCTAGCGAATCAATCAGCCTTATTGGTTGAGCTTGATACCTATATCAATCAATTGAATAAAATGCGTACCTTATTGCATGATGCTGATGGAGCAGGTTTGCAAGCAATTTTTACACAGGCACAAACTGCTAGACAATCATGGATTACTGCCATCGAAATGGCTGAGCAAAAACGCACCTATGAGCAAGGTGGAGATTAATGAAGCATTATCCACCTCACCTTGATTTAAAACCTGCAAGCTCAGCGCGTGGCGTTGTGAGATTGCCGGGTTCGAAAAGTATTTCTAATCGCATACTGTTGTTAGCAGCATTAGCAAAAGGCACAACAGAGATAAAAGAATTACTCGCCTCCGATGATACGCATGTGATGCTCATGGCATTACAAAAATTAGGCGTGAAATGGCAGCAGCATGATGTGAGTCATGATTATGCTATTGAAGGTGTAGCAGGAAATTTCCCTGTGCATAAAGCCGATCTTTTTATGGGCAATGCTGGCACAGCTATACGTCCATTGACTGCTGCGCTTGCTGCAATAGGCGGTGATTACACCGTGCATGGCGTGGCACGTATGCATGAAAGACCCATAGGTGATTTAGTCGATGCATTAAATGCAGTGGGTGCACGCATTGATTACACAGGCAATCCTGGTTTTCCTCCTTTGCATATTCATCGTGGTCATTTACATACTGAACGCATGCAAGTGCGTGGCAATGTATCGAGTCAGTTTTTGACTGCCTTGTTGATGGCCTCTCCATTGATTGCACGTGACTATCCACTCAATATAGAAGTGATAGGCGATTTAATTTCTAAACCCTATATAGAAATTACGCTAAACCTCATGCGTCGCTTTGGTGTAGAAGTTGAACGCGATGGATGGTCTGTGTTTAAGATTGCAGCGGGACAGCAATATCAAAGTCCAGGCACCATACATGTAGAAGGCGATGCGTCTTCGGCTTCTTATTTTTTAGCAGCGGGCGCAATTGCAGGTGGTCCAGTGCGAGTAGAAGGTGTGGGTAAAGCTAGCATTCAAGGTGATGTGCGTTTCGTAGAAGCACTTGAACAAATGGGTGCGCAGATTACAATGGGTGATAACTGGATAGAAGTTAGCGCGCAAGGTCCCTTGAAAGCAATCGATGCAGATTTCAATCACATTCCTGATGCTGCCATGACGATTGCCGTTGCTGCTTTATATGCAGATGGCACCAGCATGTTGCGTAATATTGCAAGCTGGCGTGTGAAAGAAACCGATCGTCTAGCAGCGATGGCAACCGAATTAAGAAAGTTGGGTGCATTAGTCGAAGAAGGACAAGACTATTTGCGTGTTACTCCACCTATTGTTTTACAACCCGCCACAATCGATACCTACGATGATCATCGCATGGCTATGTGTTTTTCTCTCGCGTCACTTAACGGTGCTCTACGAGATGGGTCGCAAGTACGTATCAACGACCCACAGTGTGTTGCCAAAACCTTCCCCGATTATTTCCAAGCCTTTGCCGGCATACTCCACCGAGATTGAGACGGACAACATGATTCCAATCATTGCAATCGATGGTCCAACAGCATCGGGCAAAGGTACCGTCGCCGGTCGGGTAGCCGAGGCACTGGGCTATGCTTATCTGGATTCCGGTGCTTTGTATCGTTTGACCGCTTTGGCAGCAATACAAAAAGGGGTAGAACTCAACGATGCCTTAACGATTTCCCATTTGGCGTCTTCACTTGAGGTGCGCTTTGGGCCTGAGCAGATTTTTCTCGATGGCGAAGATGTCTCCGATGCGATTCGCGCGGAAGAAATTGGTGTCGCGGCCTCAAAAATTGCAACTATGCCGCCTTTGCGGGCTGCATTAGTCGACTTACAGCATGGTTTTCTCAAGGCTCCAGGCCTAGTGGCAGACGGTCGCGATATGGGAACCGTGATTTTCCCTCAGGCGCAGCTGAAAATTTTTCTGACGGCGAGCGTCGAAGCACGTGCCGAAAGACGATATAAGCAATTGATTGGCAAGGGGTTTTCTGCTAATATGACCGCCCTTTTGCAGGATTTGCGGGAACGTGACGAACGCGACACACAACGCGCCGTTGCTCCCTTAAAGCCAGCTGAAGGTGCGAAAGTCTTAGATACCTCGTCATTAACGGTGGCTGAGGCTGTCGCACAAGTACTGGCTTGGCATCACGAAGTCAGTAAAACAAAGTAGTAATGTGTTTTAAGGTGCCCAACGGCGCGCAATGCGCTTATGGGTGTTGAATAACCCTAACCCAGCTTCCGGCAATTCCGCCGTCAGTTGGCTAACCAGTCTAAAAATTATGTCTACTGTAGTGAATTCCCCAGCATCATCCGGTTCTGAAAGCTTTGCAGCCCTGTTCGCAGAATCATTGTCGCGTCAGGATATGCGTTCTGGCGAAGTGATTTCAGCCGAAGTGGTTCGTCTTGACCACAATTTCGTCATCGTAAATGCAGGTTTGAAATCCGAAGCATTTATACCTATTGAAGAATTCAAGAACGACAATGGCGAACTCGAAGTCAACGTTGGAGATTTCATCTCCGTTGCTATCGAATCGTTAGAAAATGGATTTGGCGACACCATCTTGTCGCGTGACAAAGCTAAACGTTTAGCCTCTTGGTTATCGCTCGAAAAAGCCATGGAATCTGGCGAACTCGTGACCGGTACCGTGAATGGCAAAGTTAAAGGTGGTTTGACCGTTCTCACCAACGGCATACGCGCATTCTTACCTGGTTCCTTAGTTGATACACGTCCTGTTAAAGACACGACGCCGTATGAAGGCAAGACCATGGAATTCCGTGTTATCAAACTCGATCGTAAGCGTAACAACGTGGTCTTATCACGTCGTGCAGTAATCGAAGCTTCTATGGGTGAAGAGCGTTCCAAACTCATGGAAACACTCAAAGAAGGTACGGTCGTAACTGGTGTAGTGAAAAACATCACCGACTACGGCGCATTCGTGGATCTGGGTGGTATCGATGGTCTGTTGCACATCACCGATTTAGCATGGCGTCGTGTGCGTCATCCTTCCGAAGTATTGACCGTAGGTCAAGAAATCACGGCTAAGGTTCTGAAATACGATCAAGAGAAAAACCGTGTATCACTCGGTGTGAAACAACTGGGCGATGATCCATGGACTGGTCTGTCACGTCGTTATCCACAAAACACTCGTCTGTTCGGTAAAGTGACTAACCTCACCGACTACGGCGCGTTCGTGGAAGTTGAACAAGGTATCGAAGGTTTGGTTCACGTATCCGAAATGGATTGGACCAACAAAAACGTCGCACCAAACAAAGTTGTGCAGTTAGGTGATGAAGTTGAAGTCATGGTATTGGAAATTGACGAAGAGCGTCGCCGTATCAGCCTTGGTATGAAACAGTGCAAAGCGAATCCTTGGGATGACTTTGCTATCTCCCACAAGAAGGGCGATAAAGTTTCAGGCGCGATTAAATCTATCACTGACTTTGGTGTGTTCATCGGTTTAGCTGGCAATATCGACGGCTTAGTTCACTTGTCTGACCTCTCTTGGACAGAAACTGGTGAAGAAGCTGTACGTCGCTTCAAAAAAGGTGACGAGCTCGAAGCCGTTGTGTTGGCGATTGATGTTGAACGTGAACGCGTGTCATTAGGTGTGAAGCAGTTAGAAGGCGATCCATTCAATAACTACTGCGCTATGAATGACAAAGGTGCTTTGGTAACAGGTACCGTTAAGTCAGTCGAACCTAAAGGCGCTGTGATTCAACTGAGTGAAGAAGTTGAAGGCTATCTGCGTGCTTCAGAAATTTCACGTGATCGCGTGGAAGATGCGGGCACCCACTTAAAAGAGGGTGATACGGTTGAAGCAGTAGTACTCAATGTTGATCGTAAGGCGCGTAGCATTCAGCTGTCGATCAAAGCTAAAGACAGCGCGGAAACTCAAGAAGCAATGCAAAAGATGACAACGGATTCTGCTGCTGCTTCTACAGGTACCACCAGTCTGGGTGCACTGTTGAAAGCGAAACTCGATAACAAGAGCTGAGCTGGATCAGGATTATGACTAAGTCCGAGCTGATTGCCCGCCTTGCTGAGCGTTATCCGCAGCTGGTTGCAAAGGATGCGGATTTTGCAGTCAAAACCTTACTTGATGCGATGACAGATGCACTCTCATCTGGTCAACGCATCGAGATTCGGGGTTTTGGGAGTTTTGCTTTAAACAGCAGGCCTCCGCGCATAGGTCGCAATCCAAAATCTGGTGAGTCGGTGATGGTGCCCGAAAAACGGGTGCCACATTTCAAACCAGGTAAGGAATTGCGTGAACGCGTCGATGCAATGGTCGGTCAACCTATCTTGGATGATTAGGTCTTAACCACTATCGAAACGGCATCTTAGGATGCCGTTTTTTTACGTCATCAGAATGCTATTTTTTTTCGCGTACAATTCCTGTCATTATGTCCCTTAGCGTCAACCATAATTAGCCCAACCACATGAAGATCATTCTCAGAATATTAGCGGTGCTCTTGTTTATCGTATTTTTTAGTTTTGCGCTAAAAAATACTGATGAGGTGGTGCTGCATTTGTTTTGGAATAACCAAGCTAAGTCACCTTTGATTTTATTGTTATTAATTTTCTTTATCGCAGGCGCAGTGTTGGGTGTGCTTGCTATGACTGGCATGGTATTGCGCACACGACGTGAATTGGTGAGTAAGAAAAAACTATTAGAGAAGTTGCAAAGTGAAGCAGATATTGCAGCTAATGCAAAAATCACACCGCCTGCTCCTGATACTTTAATAGAGCAGATAGGTATGTAAGTAGTTTGTTGCGATCATAGATGCGTAAAGCGCATCGAGATTCAAGTTAATATTTTTTGTAGAGACAGGCTTCCACATGGAATTTGAAACCTGGTGGTTACTCAGTGTTCCCTTCTTTTTCGCGCTAGGATGGATTGCAGCGCGGGTAGATATACGTCATTTAATTTCTGAATCACGTCATTTGCCACGTAGTTATTACAAAGGTCTGAACGCGCTTTTAAATGAAGACCCCGATAAAGCGATAGATTTATTTATTGAAATCGCACGCCTAGATCCAGAAACTGCTGAATTACATTTTGCATTAGGCAAATTATTTAGACAGCGTGGTGATATAGAACGTGCAGTACGTGTGCATCAAGAATTATTGGCGCGTGCTGACTTATTGCCGGAAATCGCCAGTCAGGCCAAATATGAATTAGGCCAAGATTTTCTTAAAGCGGGTTTATTGGACAGAGCAGAAGAAACCTTTAATCAACTCGCAGTTACACCCTACGGCACTTCAGCTCGTCGTGCACTATTAGAAATTTATCAACGTGAAAAAGAATGGAAACGCGCTATTGATGCGGCACGTGCATTGCAAGAATCTGGCGCAGGAAATTTTCAAAAAGAGATAGCGCAGTTTCACTGTGAAATCGCTGAAGATGAATTAGTGCATGCAAAACCAGACGCTGCTTTAGCTACAGTAGAGCAAGCGCTTGCATTTGATAGAAATAATGTGCGTGCCATGATATTAAACGGCGATGCATTATTGGCTAAGGGTGATACAGAAGCTGCGTTGAAAGTATGGGAGCGTGTAGAGAAACAAAGCGTGGCGCATGTTGCCTTGGTAGCTCAGCGTTTAATGGATGGTTATCGATCGGTGAATCGTACGCAAGAAGGCATTAACCTCTTGAAGGCTTATCACGCTGAAGTTCCTTCCGTTGATTTGCTTGAAGTGATATTTAAAGCGGTGTTGGAAATAGATGGGCCAGAAATAGCTAATCAATTTGTGAGTGATGAATTACGTCGTACGCCAACATTATTGGGCTTGGATAAATTACTCGAAGCACGTTTGATGGTGGTTGCGCCTGATAGACGCACAGAATTATCTGTGGTGAAAAATCTAGTCTCAGGTTATGCACAAAAATTAGCGCGCTATCAATGCAGTCATTGCGGATTTAAAGCTAAACAGTTTTATTGGCAATGCCCTGGTTGTAGTCATTGGGAAAGCTATGCTCCACGTCGTACAGAAGAATTATCCGTGATGAATCAAATCTAGTTCAACGAGCGTTATGCAACGCTTCATTGCAGTAAAAAATCATTTCTTTATAAATAATTTTCCAACCCTATCTAGCTGGAAAATTATTTGACCTTGTGTTCTGACAATCTGCTTTATATAAATGCTTTATGCAGATTAATCATTTCATATCTCAGACACACAGCCTCTTTCTTGTCGTTTAATTCGTCATCGACCCATCGCAGGATGCGTTACGTCGATACATTTAATTTAACCAAGACAGGAGAAATGCATGTTGAAAAAAATTGCGCTATTCATCGCGAGTATTTTCTTAATAGCGAGTCAGGCTTTTGCGGTTGTTGAAGTCAACACGGCTGATCAAGCAGCACTCGATAGCATTACAGGTGTTGGGCCAGCTACTTCTAAAGCCATACTAGATGAACGTAAAAAAGGCGGTAACTTTAAAGACTGGTCAGATCTGGAAGGTAGAGTAAAAGGTGTTGGGCCAAAAAATGCTGTGAAATTATCTGCGGCAGGTTTAGTCGTCAATGGCCAAACACATCCTGGAGCTTTGGCCGCTAAACCTAAGAAAAATACAATGCCAGCAGAGATGAATAAAGCACAGCCTACTAAAGCTGTTGAAGGCAAAGAAAAATAAATCGCTGCGTAAAATAAAATCCTGATCCTGCCCCTTGCAGCAGTGAGTCTGTTTTGGGTGGGGCAGGGTAGGTGTTTTATTCACTTATTGAGTCAGCATGCCGGATTAGGGCAAATAGCTGAAATAGCTGAAATAGCACTCTCTCACCCTTCTATCTCGCTGCGATTAGAATAGTGGTTTTGGCACGAGAGCGATACCATCCATGCAATATCAAGTCATCGAAGATTTAGTGGGTAACACACCACTGGTTCAGCTTAAACGCATACCTGGCGCGGACGCTGCAGCGCGTAACAACATCATTCTGGGCAAAATGGAAGGGAACAATCCCGCCGGCTCAGTCAAAGATAGACCTGCACTTTCCATGATACGTGGGGCTGAAGAACGCGGTCAGATCAAACCGGGTGATACCTTAATTGAGGCAACCAGCGGTAATACCGGTATCGCACTAGCCATGGCAGCGGCAATGCGCGGCTACAAAATGATTTTGCTGATGCCTGAAAATCTCAGTCTTGAACGTAGGCAGAGCATGGCTGCGTATGGCGCAGAAATTGTGCTGACACCAAAAACAGGCGGTATGGAATACGCACGAGATCTTGCTGATCAAATGCAAAAAGAAGGTAAGGGCATTATTCTCGATCAGTTTGCCAACCCAGATAATCCGCGTGCGCATTATGAAGGTACTGGACCAGAGATATGGCGAGACACGGAAGGTCGTGTGACGCATTTCGTGAGTGCTATGGGTACGACTGGCACTATCATGGGTGTGTCGCAGTATCTCAAAGAAAAAAATCCCCACATACAAATCATAGGTGCGCAACCAGAAGAAGGTTCGCAAATTCCGGGTATACGTAAATGGCCCGAAGCCTATCTTCCGCGTATCTTTGATAAGTCGCGTGTCGATGTTGTGGAGAATGTGAGTCAAGCAGTGGCAGAACAAATGGCACGACGCATGGCAGTGGAAGAAGGTATCTTTTGCGGTATTTCAGCGGCAGGTGCCTGTGAAGTAGCTTTGAGAATTTCTCAAACAACTGAAAATGCCACCATCGTATTCATCGTCTGTGATCGTGGAGATCGCTATTTATCAACAGGCGTCTTTCCTGCTTAAATCAAATCTCACACTATTTCACCGCATGGTAAAAAAGCTGGCTCTGCATGAGCCAGCTATCACACTTGTTCGTAGTCAGACCCTGCAGGCATCTGATTAGAACACATCACAAACGCAGGACTCTAGCGTAAGAGCCTCTAACAAAATGTCGTAAACATAAGCTACAGCACTTTCAGTATGGTCTTAACTGATGATTTTGTATGTGCAAACAAAATCTGTGACTGCATGACGCATTTTTTTAGAGACTTTAGGCTGAGATACCGTTTTGTTTAGGTTTGAACTGTTTATCGCTGATACGGAATTTTTCGCGGCGATCTCCCATAAGCACACGTAAATCTCGAATGCTGAGCTCACTCACCTCATGCATACGTATCAATAACGAAGCCCCTACAGGCAATCGTCTGTGGCGAATTTTGCTGATAACGGGTGGTGCCACCTCCAGTGCACGCGATAAAGCAGCATCATTCTTTAAATGTAATTTCTCTATCAAGGAATCTAGCAAATTATTTGGATCATAAGCAACTTGATCTGCTAGTCGGCTGCTGTCTTCAATGTCAAACGGAGTAGTCATGTTGAGATGTTTCCATAAGGCTGAGTGGTTAAGATGAGACTAGTTGATGATGAAACATGTACTTGATTACTACTTTCTGGTTACTCGACGACCTGTGTGAAAAGTTAATTATTGTTTTTAAATTACTAACAATATTCTATTGGGACTCAGTAACAAAGTAAATTTTTTTCAATCAAAAATTCTGAAATTTTTTGCCTTTGAGATAGACCCTGTATCAGTCTGGTGTTTAATTGAATTTCACTGTGTTTGTTGATCTAGCGCAGTGATGCACACTGATTTATAGAAACTTCTTATAAGAAAAATTTCTTGAAATTTTTAATGTGTGCCATCACACAGTGCGTAGCATTATTGTATAAAGCTAATCCAACCTATTATTTGAGTATGACGTAAAAAATAGGATGTGCTTTGAGAGTGATTGAATTATAAATTTATACAAATAGTCGTTGTTCGAACGAAATGAGCAAAATATGCATCATAAATGCAGCATGCTTAAACGAATATTTATTGATGGCGCACTAATCGAATGATGGAAGGTAAGGCTGTTTGCAAATGCTAGTGCAAAAGGAAGAGATTGATGAGGCAGAAAGTTAAGTCGATTAAATAAAATTTTATATTTATTCTAATTTAG
This sequence comes from Oxalobacteraceae bacterium, assembly GCA_947454475.1. GTDB lineage: Bacteria > Pseudomonadota > Gammaproteobacteria > Burkholderiales > Burkholderiaceae_D > Pernthalerella. The sequence continues at coordinate 4,410 of CANGLD010000019.1, read as the reverse complement.
ATATAAATAATTTCAAATTCAAATAAATAAAATAAAATATTTTGAATTATTATTTTGTAAGCATTGATTCTGGCTGAATTTTTCAGATGTAATGAAATGAGTAAATTTCAATATTTCATCTACTCATGTATTTTCTTTTGTAAATCTTCCCAGCCCGTCCAGCCTAAACTATTCATCGTTGCAATATTATGCTCGACTATCTCTTCCCATTCAGGCTTGGCAGAAATAGCCTGATCTAAGCTATCTTCTCTTAATAAATGCAACATAGGATAAGGAGAACGATTGGTGCAATTGCTTATATCGTCATCTGCCGTACCAGCGAACTGGTAATCAGGATGGAAGCTGGCAATTTGCAAAATGCCATTCAGTTTTAATTCATGTAGAAGATCATCTGCTTGATAAAGAAAATCGTTGTAATCTAAAAAATCATGCAAGACTTGTGGATGTATGAGTAAGCTAGTGTCAGTCTCTGATGCAGGCATAGCTGCTAACTTAGTTAATGCACTTTTCAAATCATCTAGCAAAGCAGTTGCATCAGTAGCAGCGCTAACTTGATATGCGATTTGATTTTTTACAAATACAGATTTAGCAAAAGGGCATAAATTCAAACCTATCACTGCATGCTGTAGCCATGCTTGTGTCTCTTGAATAATGCGTGTTGTATCTGGCAAAGTCATGACGAAATGCGAAAATTATTTAGCGCGTTGCGTTTTCACTGCGCTGCCCAAATCTATTACTGACATCGCGTAGAAAAAACTGCGGTTGTATTTTGTAATAGCGAAAAAATTTTCACTACCTAGCCAATATAAATTCGGTCTTTCGCCATCCTGAAGATCAACTAAGCCATATAAGAACTTATCTTGCGCATCGCTAGCAATCACACCGGCACGACGAAACTCATCGACTGAATATTGAGCTTCTAGACTTTGCCCTAGCATGGGCTGCCAGCGTGCTTCATCAGATGTAATTTCAGTGATGGGAAAAATCAACGGAGCATTTTTATTCCAACCATGTTGAGATAAAAAACTCGCCACACTACCAATCGCATCAGGTGGTGAATTTCTTAAATCAATTTTTCCATCGCCATCATAATCAACCGCAAAGCGTCGTATGCTGCCTGGCATAAATTGAGGCCAGCCTACAGCACCTGCAAATGATCCATACAAAGAAAAAGGATCGATGTGATTTTCACGTGCATACAATAAAGTCTGCTCTAACTCACTTTTAAAATAGACCATACGTGCATCACGATTCGCGGTTTTAGGATAAGCAAAAGCTAACGTACTCAAAGCATCCATCACACGAATTTTTCCTGCCATGCGACCATACAGAGTTTCTACGCCTATGATGCCTACAATAATTTCGGCAGGCACACCGTATTCGGATTCAGCTCGCGCGAGTTGCGATTCATATTTATTCCAGAATGCGATACCTGCTTTGATGCGCACAGGCTCAATAAAGCGTTGACGATAAACTGTCCAGTTTTTTAATTTGGTTGGAGGTGGGGGATTAATCAGTTGAACGACAGTCTCTAAAAAATGCGCGCGGTTAAGCTGCTTACGTAGTTCGACAGCATCAAAGCCATGCTTCTCATGCATTTCATCTATGAATACAGTTGCGGCACTCCAATCAGAAAAGCGTGTGTATTCCTCTTCTTGTGCAATTTTTTTATGTACAACCTTTTTAGTAGGCACAGCGCGTTTAATTTTATTCGGCTTATTTTTAGCGAGTACATCCTGCGACAAGCTACCTAAGGAAAAAATACACAGCAGAGCGACTAAGGACAGACAGCGTGACAGAAATTGGTTGTTCATGGACTTAAAAATAATTTTGGCTAGTTTGGTGCGAGAGTATAGAGCATCACCTTAAAGATATATCGACAAATCATCACTAAAATAAAGATGAAATTTTGATTATCGGAATGACAAATATTTTCATATGCAAGCTGAGTTCAACTCACCAGTCAGCTTAAGACAAAAGTGGTGGCAGCTCGTGCATAATGACTATCAACATGACCACAGCACTGTATTCCCATCCTGATTGCAAACTCCATGAAATGGGAGCTTGGCATCCAGAAGCGCCGGCTCGACTCTCTGCCATAGAAGATCAACTCATTGCTAGCCAAACAGCGCCTTTTCTGGAATATCGCACAGCGCCATTGGCAGAATTAGCAGACATCACAAGAGTACATCAGCTTGAAATGGTGGAGCGCATACGACTGCATACGCCTCTAGCTTATGGCGGCACACTCGATCAAGCATTGACGTATTTTGAATTAGATCCCGATACCTCTATGAATCCCCATAGCTGGCAAGCTGCTTTACGCGCAGCCGGTGCAGCAGTCGCAGCTACACAAGCCGTCATAGATGGAGAAATTCAAAATGCATTTTGTGCCATTCGACCTCCAGGCCATCATGCTACTTCTACTGCTTCTATGGGATTTTGTTTATTCAATAATGTAGCGATTGCAGCGCGATACGCTCTAGATGTGTGTGGACTAGAGCGTATCGCTATTGTTGATTTTGATGTCCATCATGGGAATGGAACCGAAGACATCTTTCACAACGATGCACGTGTATTGATGGTGAGTTTTTTTCAGCATCCGCTGTATCCCTACAGCGGCGTGGATCCGCATGGGGTGCAAGCTCATAATATGGTGAATATTCCTTTGCCAGCCTATGCACGTGGTGATGCAACGCGTAACGTGGTGCAGCAGCATTGGTTGCCCGCATTACACGCGCATCAGCCAGAAATGATATTCATCTCTGCAGGTTTTGATGCACATCGTGAAGATGATTTAGCCCAGATGGGTTTAGTGGAATCTGATTACGCGTGGATCACAAGGCAAATCATGCAAATCGCAGAGTCTTATAGCCAAGGCAGAATCGTCAGTTGTCTAGAAGGCGGCTATAAACTCTCAGCATTGGCGCGCAGTGCAGTCGCGCATATTCGTACCTTGGCAGATCTGACGTAAGTCACGCTCACTGCGAGTAAAATGCTGGTTTTCAGAGAGTAAAGACGCACATGTCCATACAATGGTTCCCAGGTCACATGAATGCTGCACGCCGTAAGGCGGCAGAGTCCATGGAAAAAGTCGATCTGGTGATTGAGGTGCTGGACGCGCGTCTGCCGCAGGCAAGCGCCAATCCCATGATAGAAGAGTTGCGTAATGCACGTCAGCGCCCTTGTCTAAAAATCCTGAATAAAAGTGATCTCGCAGATCCTGCTGCGACTAAAGCGTGGTTAAGCTATTACGCTAGTCAACCGCGTGTGCATGCAGTAGCGCTCTCCTGTAAAACACCATCTGATGTCGCTAAAGTGCCTGGGCTATGTATGAAACTCGCTCAGCATCGTGGCACGGCATTAAAACCATTACGTATGATGATCATGGGCATACCGAATGTAGGTAAATCTACACTCATGAATGCCTTGTTAAAAAAACGCGTTGCAAAAGTCGGTGATGAACCTGCCATCACAAAATCACAGCAGCGACTTTATCTTGGCAATAACATGGTATTGATCGATACACCAGGTATGTTGTGGCCCAAGATTGCGCATCCGACTGATGGCTTAATGCTCGCAGCAAGCCATGCTATCGGTGTGAATGCCGTCATCGAAGAAGAAGTCGCAGTATTTCTAGCCGGATTATTATTAGAGCGTTATCCCACACTACTTGCAGCACGCTATGGCGTAAAACCAGATTCAGATGCAGTCGGTGTGATTGAAGCGATTGCTGCAAAACGGAGTTATCGCTTAAAAGGTGGTGAACCTGATTTTGAAAAATCCGCCCATACCTTGTTATTAGATTATCGTAGTGGCGCATTAGGCCGCATTAGTTTAGAAACACCCGCTAGCAGAATAGAATTATTAAAAAATTATGTACCACCTGTTTTATTAGGTGAACAACCTGCAGAACAAGAGTCAGAATAAAACTGCATTCGTCTGGGAGAAAGACATGAATCAACAACACTCCGCAACTGAGCTGCCTTACGTATTGCGTCAGCAAACAGATGGCATCGTCACTCTTACACTCAATCGTGCAAGCAAATTTAATCCCCTGTCAGAAGAAATGATGACAGCATTGCAAACAGAGTTAAATCACATCGCAGCAGATCTGGAAGTACGTGTAGTGATACTTGCGGCAGAAGGTAAAGCATTTTGTGCTGGACACGACTTAAAGCAAATGCGTGCCCAACCATCAAACGCCTACTATAAAAAATTATTTAATCAGTGCAGCAAAATGATGCGCACCATACAAACCATGCCGCAACCTGTGATTGCACGGGTACAAGGCTTGGCAACAGCAGCAGGTTGTCAGTTAGTTGCCATGTGTGATTTAGCAGTCGCTTCTACAGAAGCAAGTTTTGCAGTATCGGGTGTGAGTTATGGCTTATTCTGTGCTACACCATC
>CANGLD010000018.1 GCA_947454475.1 Oxalobacteraceae bacterium | reverse complement strand
TTGGCGGAAGCGGTGAGATTCGAACTCACGGACGAGTTACCCCGTCGCTAGTTTTCAAGACTAGTGCCTTAAACCGCTCGGCCACGCTTCCATCTTGGAGACGGCGAATTATACAGAATCTCGCTCACTATTCCTGCATTTTTGAGGGATTTGACTTATTCAGGTAGAAAAATCTGCTGTAAATCATTCAAAAATCGTTGTCCGAGCGGGGTTGGGCGCATGTTTTTATGGTCACGATAGAGTAATCCCTTTTGTTCTGCCTCGTTGAGAGATTTTTCTAAGATGTTGAGCGGCAGGCCTGTTCGCTCTGAAAACAGTGGGATCTCAAAGCCGCCAGTGAGTCTTAGGGTATTCAACATGAACTCAAATCCCAATTCTGATCTTGAGATTTCCACTTCTTCAGCGATTGCCAACCCTGCCATGGCTTGCTGCATGTAGCTTGCGGGTTGTTTATAGCGTGCTTGTCGAATGATACGGTGAGGGAAAGAGAGTTTGGAATGAGCACCTGCTCCTATGCCAAGATAATCACCAAATTCCCAATAGTTGAGATTGTGTTGTGCACGACGATTTTTTTGCGCAAAGGCTGAAATTTCATAGTTCTCATAACCCGCTACTGCAGTTTGTTCAGCAATGAGCTGTTGCATACTACTACTGACATCATCATCGGGCAGTGCTGGTGGATATTTCGCAAAAACGGTATTCGGTTCGCAAGTAAGGTGATAGAGCGATAAGTGTGGAGGTTTGTATGACAATGCAGTTTGAATATCTTCACTCGCTTCTTCTAAGCTTTGTTCTGGCAATGCATACATCACATCAAGATTAAAGTTTGCAAAATAGGTCTGCGCGATTTCAATGGCACGTTTTGCTTCATCCGCATCGTGAATCCGACCCAAGGCTTGCAGGTGCTTGGCATTAAAACTCTGAATGCCAATCGACAAACGATTAATACCACTCTCTGCATACGATTTAAATTTCTCACTCTCGAAAGTACCAGGGTTTGCTTCCATGGTGATTTCTGCATCAGCATCTAAAGGAAGCAAACTACGCAGATCCGACATTAATTGATCCAAGCCTTTTGCAGAGATCAAACTCGGCGTACCACCACCTATGAAGACAGTATAAATCTTGCGCCCCCATATGAGAGGCAATGCATGCTCAAGATCGGCCCGTAATGCAGCGAGATATTCTTGCTCTGGATGCGTGCCATTAGGCTCATGCGAATTGAAATCGCAATAAGGACATTTACGTACACACCAAGGAAAGTGTATGTAAAGTGAAAGTGGAGGAAGTGCTGAGAGGTTTAATAATCCCGGCTGCAGATATTTATCTTTTATGTTCGCCGAATCACTATGTTCACTCTGCTTTAATGTTGACTGAATTGGCTTAATCGGAATCATCGCCATTTTTCTTTAAGTGCACGAAATGCCTGACCACGATGTGAGAGGTGATTTTTTTCTTCTGCGCTGAGTTCAGCTGCAGTTTTATTCAATGCAGCTATCCTGAAATGAGGATCATAGCCAAAGCCATTCTCACCACGTGGTGTTGCAATGATTTCACCATCCCAGCGTCCTTCTGCGATCACAGGCTGTGGATCTTGTGCATGACGTAAATAAACCAACACGCAGTAGTAATACGCTGATTTAACTTCATGAGCTGATAAATCATGAATCAACTTTTGATTATTGCGTGCATCTGATTTAGGTTCGCCTGCATAGCGAGCGGAGAGGACACCAGGGGCACCACCTAAAGCAGGTACACAAATACCAGAGTCATCAGCTAGAGCAGGCAATCCAGAAAGTTGAGCGACATGTCTCGCTTTGGCTAATGCATTTTCCAAAAAAGTAGCATGCGGCTCTTCTGCTTCACTGATCCCCAGATCACTTTGTTTGCGCACTTCAAAACCCAACGGTGCAAGCAAGCTAGAAAATTCCGCACACTTACCTGCATTGTTGGAAGCTAATACGACAGTGCGTTGCATGATAATTTTTTTTATGACTTAACTCAGCTTAGCTGGTTATAGCCAAAGCTTGTTTTTGAAGACGAATTAATTCATCTATGCCATGTCCTGCTAAATCGAGCAATTGATTCATGGTGTTACGGTCAAAGGCATCACCTTCCGCTGTGCCCTGCACTTCCACGAAGTGTCCTGATTCAGTCATCACCACATTCATATCGGTATCGCAATCAGAGTCTTCTAGATAATCTAAATCCAATACGGGTAAGCCTTTATAAACGCCCACAGAAATCGCTGCGACAAAATGCTTAATCGGCATGGCTGTAATGTGACCACTCGCTACCAATCGTGAAAATGCATCATGGGCTGCCACCATAGCGCCAGTAATAGCAGCTGTGCGAGTACCGCCATCTGCTTGTAAGACATCGCAATCTAATTGCAAAGTGCGTTCACCAAATGCAGATAAATCAAATGCAGCGCGTAAGGAACGTCCTATTAAACGTTGAATCTCTTGAGTACGACCTGATTGCTTACCTTTAGCAGCTTCTCTATCCATACGTGTATGGGTTGATCTAGGTAGCATGCCGTATTCTGCTGTCATCCAACCTTTGCCCTGTCCACGCATAAAGGGTGGAACTTTTTCATCGATACTGGCGGTACATAAGACTCGTGTATCGCCAAACTCAACTAAGACGGATCCTTCAGCATGACGAGTGAAATGACGGGTTAAACGAACTTCACGCAAGGCGTTAGCAGCTCGGCCGCTAGGACGTTGATGGGATGATGACAAGGGACTTTCCTTTACTTTTAATCGTTGTGTTGTGCTTCAAGGCTAATGCCTAGCACTGGTTACACTTAGCCTAAGCGAGACCGACTATTAACGTGCACTGCACTGAGATGTTGACTGCGATAAGACTGATTATCCAGCCACGTCATCCCCAGCGCGGTGACATTATCGCTGTTTTTTCCGCCAACTGCGGTAGCACTGCGTACGAGCTCTGGTACGGCCTGTTCTAGATCTTGTGTACACAGTCTGTAGGCCAGATCATGCTCTGCAACTGAACCCCATAAACCATCTGAACACAGTAAGAGTTGATCCCCTGCCTTGAGCAACACTGGCGCTGCCTGCTCAACCCGTGGCAAGGTGGGCGCACCTAAACAATTGAATAATTTATTACGATCAGGATGCGTTAAGCGCGCTGCAGGATTGAGTCTTCCTTCTTTGATGAGTCGCTCTACATGCGAATGATCGCGCGTGCGAGCGAGGATTTGACCATTGCGCATCCAATAAAGTCGAGAGTCTCCGCAGTGCGCCCAATACGCATGATTATCTTGTATCAAGGCGACGACTATGGTTGTGCGTGGTGACTCAGCAAGACGCTGTTCTGCGCGATAACGTTGTAAGGCATGATGTGCTGCAAACACCATATCATCGAGCGCATGTTGAGGATGATTGATTGTAGGTTGAGCTTGTTCTTGAAACAATGCACTCATGGCTTGCAATGCTAAGGTTGCAGCAATATCACCTAACTGATGTCCACCCATACCATCGGCAAGTAAAAGTAAGAGTGCTTCACTGGTGTAGCAATATCCCACACGGTCTTGATTCGTAGCACGTGCGCCTATTTGGCTTTCCTGACAGATGGCAAATCTCATTCAGAACCCATCCAACGTTTTAGTTGCGATAGAAATTTATGAGGCGCATGTATAGTCTGTTTATGACTATGCGTTTGACGTAACGCATTTTGCAAGTTGAACACGCTTTGTGGTCGTTGCAATGGATCTAGCATTAAAGACCAGCGCGTAAGTTGTAGCATTAATGAGGAATAAGCACCCATGCAAGAGCGATAGTTCTCTTCCATGTGATCTGATTTCTTTCTTTCGTTGGCAGCTTGTGGTGCAAAGCCAGTCATGCAATTAAACATTGCAGCACCTAAGCTGTAAATATCTGTCCATGGGCCTAAATCTTTTTTTGTGTGTAATTCAGGAGCAGCAAATCCTGGTGTATACATAGGATGCAATTGAGATAAATCAGCTTGTAGCGTGCGTCTTGCAGCGCCAAAATCTAGCAAGATAGGAGTGCCATCATTGCGGAGATAAATATTTGCGGGCTTAAGATCGAGATGCAAAATTTTTTTAGCATGCACTTCACGTAAGGCATCCATAATTTGTATAAAAATTTGTCGAATCACCGCTTCTGACACAGGGGCACGTGATCTTTTCTTGCGTTGCTGTTCTATATAGTCATGCAGTGAGTGCCCTTCTTCATAAGCCATCACCATGTAAACCGTTTCATTGGCACGAAAAAAATTTAATACTGAGACAATATTGGGATGATGAATGCTAGCTAGTACTCGACCTTCATCAAAAAAATATTTCAGTCCTATGCGATACAACTCCGTATGTTCAGGAGCAACATACGGTCTATGTTCTCCTTCTGGTCTGCGAGCTAAACCTCCAGGCAAGTATTCTTTGATTGCGACGATATTGTCTTTCTCATCTTTAGCTTGATAGACAATACTGAACCCTCCGACCGCGATCTTCTTTACAATGCGATAACCACAGATTTCCAAGCCCTCAGGTAGAGGGGCATTTGTTTGTCCTGCCATGCTTACACCTAAATCGTGTTTTCCCGGCTGGGGATTGTGTGGATTTATTAGTTTTTTGTAAACAAAAATCAGGGATTTATTTTGACTATTTGCAGCATGACTGGATACGCCGTTGGTACTCGCGAAACAGCGGCAGGAACGGTAACCATAGAACTCAAGAGCGTGAACTCCCGCTTTCTTGATCTGCAGTTCCGCATTAACGATGATTTGCGCTCCTTGGAGCCACTGTTGCGTGAAGCCATCATGTCCAAGACTACCCGTGGCAAGGTGGAATGCAGGCTTTCCTTTGGTCGCAAAGTGCAAACAGATCAAGCGCTGAAACTGAATGAGGAATTACTTTCTAATCTGTCGAAATTAGAACATAACGTTAGATCACAATTTTCTGATGCCCGACCTTTTTCTGTTAGCGAACTATTGCGCTGGCCAGGTGTGCTGGCGGAAAGTGAACTAAGTCAGGAATCGCTGCAAACAGAAGTACAAACCCTACTTGCAGAGACACTACAAGCCTTTATCGTTAGTCGTCAGCGGGAAGGCAAAGCACTCGAAACCATGTTACTGGAACGTGTGTCGGATCTGGAGCAATTGGTTGCCCATGTGACGCCACTCGTACCACAAGCACTGGCGCAATTTCAGCAAAAAGCGATTGAACGTATGCAAGAAGCTTTTTCTCAAGCGACTGCAGCTTCAACAACCTCTGCTCTCTCAAAAGAAGAAGCTCAAGACCGTATACGACAAGAAGTGACCCTGTATGGCATACGGGTTGATGTGGCCGAAGAACTCACTCGCCTTTCAGGACATTTGCAAGAGACGCGAGCAATTTTGGCAAAAGGTGGTCAGGTAGGAAAACGATTGGATTTTATGATGCAAGAGTTAAATCGTGAAGCGAACACCTTGGGTTCTAAAGCTGCATTGAAAGAGCTCTCCGATACTTCTATGAAAATGAAATTACTCATAGAGCAAATGCGCGAGCAAGTACAAAATCTTGAGTAAATCGAATTACGATTGAATTAAATTTTTATGTCACACACACCATCATCAACCGGAAGTTTGTTTGTGATTGCCGCACCTTCGGGTGCAGGCAAATCTTCGCTCGTAAAAGCCCTACTAGAACAAGAACCCGCTATGCGTCTTTCTATTTCTACGACTACGCGTTCTCCTCGTCCTGGTGAAGAGCATGGACGCGAATATTTTTTTAGTAGTAAAGAAGATTTTCTTCAACGCCAAAGCGCTGGTGAATTTTTAGAATATGCCGAGGTTCATGGCAATTTTTATGGCACTTCTAGTCTTGCACTATTGGAGCAAGTGCAGGCTGGCAAAGATGTGCTACTAGAAATTGATTGGCAAGGTGCACAACAAATACGTCAGCATTTTCCGCAAGCAGTCAGTATTTTTATTTTGCCGCCTTCCATGGCTGCACTTGAAGAAAGACTGCGTAAACGTGGTCAGGATGCAGAAGAGGTAATCAAGCATCGATTAGCAGGCGCCAGTAATGAGTTAGCTCATGCCTCTGAGTTCGAATATGTTATTATCAACCTTGATTTTGCAGCTGCACTGGACCAATTGCTGGCGATTGTAAGAGCGAATCGTTGCAAGCTCCAACAACAAGCTGCTAGACATTCTTCCTTATTTGCCCAGCTGGGCATTCATTCACATCAGAAGTAGATCCGTTTTGGAGATCATATGGCCCGTATTACTATCGAAGACTGCCTGGAAAAAATGCCAAATCGTTTTCAGTTAACCCTTGCTGCGACATACCGTGCGCGCCAAATTTTGCAGGGTCATACCGCAAAAATTAACAGCACAAACAAAGCACCGGTAACTGCATTACGTGAAATCGCTGCCGGACACTACGGCATCGAATTACTGAAAAAAGTGCCTGGCTAAGTCGTGAGCCCCATGCGAGCTAAGGGGCGGATTGCTCACTATGAACACCATCACGACCGATCCCCCTACCTCGCCTTCCCAGCGCGCCGCCACTGGCGTGTCTAAATCATCCCCTGCCTATTCTGATTCTGTTCCGCCCTCTGCTGTCGGTGTGGCTTCTGTTACGCAACTTGCTGCGCGGCTGTCAGAATATTTATCGCCATCTGATCTAAAAAAAATCAAAGAAGCGTATCGCTTTTCAGATGAGATGCATCTGGGTCAAGTGCGTAAATCTGGCGAGCCTTATATTTCTCATCCGATTGCAGTCGCAGAAATATGCGCTGAATGGAAACTTGATGCGCAAGCCATCATGGCGGCTTTGTTGCACGATGTGATGGAAGATCAGGATGTAAAGAAAGATGAATTAATCGAGCGCTTTGGTGCACCGGTTGCTTCCTTGGTGGATGGACTTTCTAAGCTCGACAAAATTGAGTTTCAAAGTCAGATAGAACAGCAAGCAGAAAATTTCCGCAAAATGCTATTAGCTATGGCGCGCGATGTGCGTGTCATCTTAGTCAAGCTAGCTGACAGATTGCATAACATGCGCACCTTAGATGCCATGATTGCTGAGAAGCGACGTCGCATTGCACGAGAAACCATGGATGTGTATGTACCTATTGCGCATAGACTGGGACTGAACAAAATATATCGCGAATTACAAGATTTAGCCTTCCAGCATCTGTATCCTGTTCGTTACAAAACGCTGTCTAAAGCAGTACGAGCTGCGCGCGGCAATCGCCGCGAAGTTGTTTCAAAAATTCTAGAGTCTGTTAAACAAACATTGAACAACGCTGGACTTGAAACAGAAGTATCGGGCAGAGAAAAAAATCTGTATGGCATTTACCGCAAAATGCGTAACAAGCATCTAACGTTTTCTCAAGTGTTGGATGTGTATGGATTTAGAGTTGTCGTCAACAGTTTACCGAATTGTTATGTTGCATTAGGTACCTTGCACGGTTTGTTCAAACCTATGCCAGGTAAGTTTAAAGATTACATCGCCATTCCTAAACTGAATGGCTATCAATCTCTACACACTACCTTAATTGGCCCTTACGGCACGCCGGTTGAATTTCAAATTCGAACAGAAGAAATGAACCGTGTTGCTGAAGCAGGTGTTGCAGCACATTGGCTGTATAAAAACGATGATATCGTTTTAACCGATTTACAACAGCGCACCCATGCTTGGCTGCAATCTCTGTTAGACATACAAAATCAAACGGGCGATGCTTCAGAATTTCTTGAACACGTTAAGGTCGATTTGTTTCCTGACTCAGTGTATGTGTTTACACCGAAATCCACCATCATCTCCTTACCACGTGGCGCTACTGCATTAGATTTTGCTTATACGATACACACTGATATCGGCGATCACGCTGTATCAGCACGTATTAACCATGAATCCGTAGCTTTAAAAACTGAATTAAGAAATGGCGATATTGTTGCAATTGATGTGTCTGACGATGCCAGACCCACACCAAACTGGCTAGGTTATGTACGCACTGGCAAAGCACGTTCAGCTATTCGTCATCATCTACGTACCATCAATCCAACCGAAGCTATTGAATTAGGTCATATGCTGTTGGAACAAGCTTTAGATGCTTTAGATTTAGATATTCATCTCTCGACTGCGATTAGTGATCGCTTGATGAATGAGACCGGCGCCAAATCATTAGATGAACTTTATGCAGACATCGGCGTAGGTAAACGTATGGCTGTGTTAGTTGCTCGCCATATTTTAGGTTTGATGGAACTCACATCGCCTGATACGGCGCGCACAATCGCAAGTAGAGAAAAGAAAATTAATCCTGTCACGATTAGTGGCAATGAATCGACTTCTGTACAACTCGCTTCTTGTTGTATGCCTATACCTGGCGACACCTTAACTGGACATTTACGTCGCGATCAAACACTTTCTGTGCACACTGCAGACTGTGACACAGCAAAACGCTTACGTACCAAAGAGCCAGGACGATGGATAGAAGTGAATTGGGCCAAAGAACCAAACCGTCGCTTTGAATCGCGCATTCGCGTGTTAGTACAAAATGAAAAAGGTGCGTTAGCGCGTATTGCAGCAGAGATTGGAGAATCTGATTCCAATATTGTGCATATCAGTATGGATGAAAGCGTCGCCACTGACCTCACCGATTTGCGCTTTACCATACAAGTCGAAGATAGAATTCATTTAGCGCGGTTGATTCGTAATGTACGCAGCATTACTGGCGTGGCTCGCATATTGCGCGAGCGCGGCCATGATGTAAGAAGTTAAATCTTATCGCTATCGGTAAATCGTTTGCCTCGCTTGGCTCGTTTTACATTCTTATGCATACGACGTAATCCTAAGCCTGCCAAGATAGCTACTACTGGTATGGCAATGCCTATTGCGATATCAGTATCAAAATCCAATCCAGCTGACTTAGCAGCCTTGGCTAAATAACTCAGCAAACCAATGGTGTAATAAGAAATCGCAACAACGGAGATGCCTTCAACAGCTTGCTGTAGTTTGAGTTGCTGTGCACCCCGTGCATTCATTGCTTCAAGAATTTTGCTGTTCTGCTGTTCCTGCACAATGCCAACCCGCGTACGCAAGAGTGAGTTGGTGTTCGCAATACGTTCAGCTAGCAACTCTTGACGACGTGCTACAGCAGAGCAGGTATTCATAGCAGGTGTTAAACGTCTATCCATGAATTCCATAATGGTCGGCACGCCCTCTACACGACGTTCACGTAATTCTTCTATACGTGCATGGACTAAACGGAAATAAGCCTGTGATGCAGAAAAACGATAATTATTATCAACTGCGATACGTTCTAGTCGCGCAGCAAGTCCAGTAATGTCATCCAGCAGTGACTGCTGTTTATCAACGTCATTTAAACCATCAACTTTAGGGTTACCGGTTTTTGTAGACTCTGATGACTCCATATCCACCATAGCGGTGGTTACACGCGTCAACTCGCTCTCGATAATATTCAGCATAGGGTTAGAGCGTTGAGCGTGTGGCAAGCCCATTAAAGCCATCATGCGATAGGTTTCAATTTCTAATAGGCGTTGCACCAAGCGACCTGCTTGCATGCCGTACAGCCCTGCATCACGCACGACAAAGCGTCCAAAGCCATCTGGGTGAATTTGAAAATCTGTCCACACTTGTGCTGCATGAGAAGCTTCGCAAGACACTACTGCGTTACCTTCAAACAGGGCTCGCATCTTAGGCACGCTCTCTAATGCTGTTTCTGTGGCACGTTCCAAAATAACGTGATTGGCAGAGATCAGCTTACCCTGCAAACTCAACAACCATTCTTCTGGAACATCGGCCAAAGGCATATGTGAAAAATAGGTTTCATGCGTATCAGCTGGTTTTGCGCTGGCGCTCGCGACGAAGGTGTAGGTGGCAAATTCAGTATGGCATTCCCATTTAAGACGAAAACGACCGAAGTCATGGAAAAAATATTTTGCAGCACCACTCGGTGAGGTTACTCCAAAATGGGTGCATAGCATTGCCAGCAAGCGCTGTTGCATCGCTACGTTATCCCCTGCTCCTTGCATGTCCACGCCGCCATACAGTGCAAGATGCGTAATACGCTCAGGCGCTTCGAGCTTGATAGGTGGACGAGAATGTATCTCCGCTGCTAACGGCACACGCAAGGGATGATTTAAGGTGGAATAAACAATAGGCATGCGAATAAAGGTATGTGTAAAAGAATGAATCTACGGTTGGACAGCAGTTATTTTACGTCAAGCTGGAGCAGGATAAGTCACGCTTAAAATTTCTAATTCATCTATTCCCGAGGGGGTCATTAGGCTAACCACTTCTCCCTCATGCGCTTTGGTCAGTGCTCGCGCAACAGGCGACACCCAACTGATCTGACCATGCAAAGGATCGAGTTCATCAATGCCAACTATCGTCACCGTGTGCTCTTGACCTGCACTGTTGAGATAGGTGACTGTCGCGCCGAAAAAAATTTGATCAGTCCCATGATGCGAACTAGGATCTACCACCTCAGCTAAGTCCATGCGTTTGGTCAGAAAGCGTATGCGTCTGTCGATTTCTCGTAAACGTCGTTTACCGTAGATATAGTCACCGTTTTCAGAACGATCACCATTCGAAGCAGCCCAATGCACAACTTTAACGACTTCTGGACGCTCTACATCGATCAACTGCAATAACTCTTCACGTATGCGCTGATAGCCTTGTGGCCGTATATAGTTTTTTGCGCCAGCAGGAATAGGTGGCAAGCCTGCGCCATCATCGTCATCCTCATCGGAAGATTCTTTGACAAAGGCTTTACTCATCGTGTCCGCTCTTTAGAGGGCTTTGCTATTTCTGCTCCACTTACTTGTAAACTAAATGTTGCAGCGTCATCCACGCCTAAGGCATCGACTAAATAAGGCATGGTTTCTTTTAGTGTTGCCTGTAGCGTCCAAGGTGGATTGATGATCAACATGCCACTGCTACGCAGCCCCATGCCTTCTTCAGTTGGACTACCCACAGTTAACGTCACATTCAACCAATTCCCATTGCTGACACGTTTTAATCGTTCAGGTAACTGTTGAGAATCTAATCTTCCTAGTACGGGATACCAAATTGCATAAGTCCCTGTTGCAAAACGCTGCATGGCATCTTCTATAGCAACTTTGACTTTACGGTAATCATCTTTATCTTCATAAGAGGGATCAATTAAAATCAGTCCACGACGTGAAGGCGGTGGCAGTAAAGCTTTCAGACCCGCAAAGCCATCTGCACGCTGAATCAAAATACGTTTACCTCGCGCTGGTCGCTGTCCCTGTGCCGCTTGATGCGCTTGCAGCTTACGGAAATTCTCATCTAATACGAGAATTTCTGTGGAATGCATCTCAAAGAGGCGCAATCTATCTTCTTCACGCATGATTTTTTCAGCGCAAAAAGGCGAACCCGGATAAAAGCGCATTTTGCCGCTAGGGTTCATGGCTTTGACCATGCCTACGTACTGCGCAAGTGGAGCAGGCAAATCTTTTTTATCCCACAACATCGCGATCCCTGAATCTGCTTCGCCGCTGCGCGTGGCATATTCGCTATCTAGCAAATACATTCCGGCTCCAGCATGCGTATCAATCACCATGTAGGGCGTGTCTTTTTGGTTTAAATACTCTAATAGCTGCAACAGCACCATGTGCTTGAGCACATCCGCGTGATTCCCTGCGTGAAAGGCGTGACGATAACTAAACATAGAGTGGGAATGCCTTGTTGATGTGAGGGGTATGGACTTACAGATGAGATTGTACACAAGCGTGCAAGCATCGCCATGAAAGTGATTCATCAAAAAAAAACCGCATCCTCGTGAGATGCGGTTTTCATTACTACGGGATAGATGTCTCCTCCATCCCTCTTCTTGGAGTGCTTACCTTGTTTGCTTAGGCGACTTTCTTGTCGAAGAATTGTTCATCTTCAGTTGAGCCATGTAATGCGGTGGTGGATGACTGGCCTTGCTGAATCGCTTGGGTCACTGCATCGAAATAACCGGTACCAACTTCACGTTGATGTTTAACTGCAGTAAAGCCTTTTTCTGCTGCAGCGAATTCAGCTTCTTGTAATTCAACAAAAGCAGACATTTGATTACGTGCATAACCATGTGCCAGATTAAACATGGAGTAGTTCAATGCATGGAAACCAGCCAATGTGATGAATTGGAATTTGTAGCCCATTGCGCCCAATTCTTTTTGGAATTTAGCGATGGTAGCGTCATCCAAATTCTTTTTCCAGTTGAACGATGGTGAGCAGTTGTAGGACAACATTTTGCCTGGGAATTTAGCGTGAATCGCTTCAGCAAATTTCTTAGCAAAGGCGAGATCGGGTTTACCAGTTTCACACCATACTAAATCTGCATAAGGGGCATACGCTAAACCACGGGAAATAGCTTGTTCAATACCTGGCTTGGTGCGGAAGAAACCTTCTGGTGTACGTTCGCCAGTTAAGTAAGGCTTGTCATTGTCATCCACATCCGAGGTCAACAAATCAGCAGCTTCTGCATCGGTACGTGCAACTAAGATGGTTGGTGTGCCTGATACGTCTGCAGCTAAACGTGCTGCATTGAGCTTCTCTACAGCTTCACGGCTAGGTACTAAAACTTTACCGCCCATGTGACCGCATTTTTTTACTGATGCTAATTGATCTTCAAAGTGTACGCCTGCTGCGCCAGCTTCGATCATGGACTTCATGAGTTCGAATGCATTCAATACACCACCAAAACCAGCTTCAGCATCGGCTACGATTGGTGCGAAAAAGTCGACGTCGTTTTTACCTTCAGACCATTGAATTTGGTCTGCGCGTTGGAAAGTATTGTTGATGCGTTTTACAACCATCGGTACCGAATTTGCTGGGTACAAAGATTGGTCAGGATACATTTCACCAGCCAAGTTAGCGTCACCAGCAACTTGCCAGCCTGAGAGGTAAATCGCTTTCAGACCTGCTTTAACTTGTTGCATAGCTTGATTACCAGTCAACGCGCCGAGTGCGTTAACGAATGGCTCGGTGTGCAGCAGACCCCATAATTTTTCTGCGCCGCGTTTAGCTAATGTGTGATCGATTTGCACCGAACCACGTAAACGCACTACCTCTTCTGCTGTGTAATTACGTTTTACACTTTTCCAACGTGGGTTCTCTGCCCAGTCCTTCGTTAGAGCTTGAATTTGTTGTTCGCGAGTTGACATAGTGATCTCTCCTAGGGGTTAAACGATGTGTTCAAACGATAAAACCGATGGAGAAATCTTAGACCTTTTTTTGCGAGGCAACAAGGTCTTATATAAGACATATAAGATAAATTATAGTGTTTTAAAACAATGAGTTACGACATCTATTTCGCGATACGAAATGTAATTTCTTCAAATGAAAATTATTGTGCTGCTCTGCGGTCAAGAAATAGGCAGTGATTGCTGCGAAACCAAGACACCATCGGCATCCGCATAAATCCAGTCTCCGGGACAAACTGACACACCAGAAATACTAACTTTTAAGTCGGCATCGCCCATGCCTTTACGAATACTGCGCTGAGGATGTGCCGCAAGAGCACGAACGCCTATGTTGCAAGCATTTATTTCCTCTGTGTCACGAACACAGCCATTCACAATGATGCCCGCCCAGCCATTTTTTTCTGCCAGCACAGCGAGATTTCCACCTACTAGTGCGCAACGTAGACTGCCACCGCCATCAACGACTAATACACGACCATTGCCTGGTGTTTCTAATGCTTTACGCACTAACACGTTATCTTCAAAGACTTTCAGCGTTACCGCCTGCCCTGCAAAAATAACCCGCTTGCCATAGTGATGAAAAAAAGGAGGAAGAACAGCAAGACTTCCATCGTGTAATTTATCTTCATGCGTATCGCATAAATCACAAGTACTGAATTTCATAGCGTCTCCTTTGCTTATTCATGTATAAATATTTTACCGAAAACTCTAGCTCATAAAAAAACTGCCTGCAATATCAGTGCAGGCAGTTTCATTACTTACTAAGATCTTGTAAACAAGCTTAGATAAATTTCTTAAAGCTGAGTTCCGATCCATTGACGTCGATAGCAATCACATCTTTAGGACCGTAATCGCCTTGCAAAATCGCTTTCGATAATGGATTTTCAATTTGCTGTTGAATAGCGCGCTTCAATGGACGCGCACCATACACAGGATCGAATCCAGCATCAGCGATTTTCTTCAGTGCTGCATCGGTAATCATGAGGCCTATATCCATCTTACCCAATCGATCTTCTAAAACTTGCAGTTGTATACGAGCGATCGCGCCTATGTCTTTATCATCTAATGAATGGAATACGACTAACTCATCAATACGATTGATGAACTCTGGACGGAAATGACTACGCACCTCAGCCAGCACAGATAATTTAACCAACCCTGGATCGCTATCTTCCATGGATTGAATTTTGTGTGAACCTAAATTCGATGTCATCACAATGACGGTGTTTTTAAAATCCACCGTACGACCTTGACCGTCAGTCATACGACCATCATCTAACACTTGTAGCAAGACATTGAAAACATCCGGATGTGCTTTTTCAATTTCATCAAGCAAAATCACACTATAGGGTTTGCGACGCACTGCCTCAGTTAAATAACCGCCTTCTTCATAGCCCACATAGCCTGGCGGCGCACCTAGCAAACGTGCAACAGAATGTTTTTCCATGAACTCACTCATATCTAAACGTATGAGCATGTCTTCAGAGTCAAACAAAAATGATGCGAGAGCTTTGGTCAATTCTGTTTTACCTACACCAGTAGGACCTAAGAACATAAATGAGCCATACGGACGATTAGGATCAGACAAGCCAGCTCTTGATCTTCGAATAGCATCTGATACTGCTTTGATCGCTTCATGTTGACCAATTACACGCTTGTGTAATTCATCTTCCATATGCAAAAGTTTTTCGCGTTCACCTTGCATCATCTTCGACACAGGTATGCCGGTGGCACGTGACACCACTTCAGCAATTTCTTCCGCACCAACTTGTGTACGCAATAAACGGGGTTTACCACCTGCCGCCTCGCCTTTATCTGCTTGCTTTAACTGTGCTTCCAATTCTGGGATACGGCCATACTGCAGCTCAGACATTTTTTGCCAATCACCTTTACGACGTGCATCTTCCATCTGCAAGCGTATTTTTTCGATTTCTTCTTTAATGTGCTGACTACCTTGAACTGCAGCTTTCTCAGACTTCCATACATCTTCTAAATCAGCATATTCACGTTCAAGCCGAGTAATTTCTTCTTCAATTAAACCCATACGCTTTTGTGAAGCTTCATCTTTTTCTTTACGAATCGCTTCCCGTTCAATTTTTAATTGAATTAAACGACGATCGAGTTTATCCATGACTTCTGGTTTAGAGTCGATTTCAATTTTTATCTTGGAAGCAGCCTCATCGATTAAATCAATGGCTTTATCAGGTAAGAATCTATCGGTGATGTAACGATGTGATAACTCTGCAGCAGCAACAATGGCAGGGTCAGTAATATCAACACCATGATGCACTTCATATTTCTCTTGCAAACCACGCAGGATGGCAATCGTGGCCTCTACGCTAGGCTCATCGACAATAATTTTTTGAAAGCGGCGCTCAAGCGCGGCGTCTTTTTCTATGTATTTACGATATTCATCGAGTGTGGTCGCACCTACGCAATGTAATTCACCACGAGCTAGAGCAGGCTTTAACATATTCCCTGCATCCATAGCACCATCCGCTTTACCAGCTCCTACCATGGTGTGCATTTCATCGATGAAGACAATGTTTTGTCCTGCATCTTGCGATAACTCTTTTAGTACTGCTTTCAATCGTTCTTCAAATTCACCGCGATATTTTGCACCTGCGACTAGCGCAGCCATATCTAATGACAAAACACGTTTGTTTTTTAAGGAATCGGGGACTTCACCATTGACGATACGTTGCGCTAATCCTTCCACAATCGCAGTCTTACCCACACCTGGCTCGCCAATTAAAACAGGATTATTTTTTGTACGACGCTGTAGTACTTGAATAGCGCGACGAATTTCATCATCACGTCCAATCACAGGGTCTAGCTTACCGAGTCGAGCACGTTCGGTTAAATCAATCGTGTATTTTTTTAATGATTCACGTTGTCCTTCTGCTTCTTGCGAATCAACATGAGCACCACCGCGCACTGCTTGTATTGCTGCTTCAAGAGCTTTACGAGTGAGACCATTTTCACGCGCTAATTTTCCCGCTTCAGATTTATCATCTGCAAGAGCTAATAAAATCATTTCACTGGCAATAAATTGATCACCACGTTTTTGCGCTTCTTTATCAGCCAAATTTAATACCGCGACTAATTCACGACCCACCTGTACTTCACCGCCATTGCCACTCACCTTGGGCAATCTTTCCATAGCACTTGTCATTGCTGTGGTGAGACCGTTTACATTCACACCTGCTCGCTGTAACAAAGAGCGAGATCCACCATCATCTTGATTTAATAAAGCTGTGAGTAAATGAACCGGCTCTATGTATTGATTATCGTGACCTACAGCATGGCTTTGCGCATCTGCTAAGGCTTCTTGTAGCTTGGTGGTGAGTTTGTCGAGACGCATAATGGAGTGCTCCGTAAAATTCTGTCTATACCCATTATTGGGTCATTTATACGGATTTCAAGTTATCACTAGCATTAGAAAACTGGCAAGACTTTTAACCTGCAAACATGCGCCATGTCGCTAAGCCAGCGATACAAAAAGCGATAGAGCCAAGTAGATGTAATCCTGTATGTGTGATCGCCCACAGATACTGACTGCGCTGCAGTAGCATCATTGCTTCAGCGGAGAAGGTAGAAAATGTAGTCAGTCCACCGAGAAAACCTGTAACGAGTAGCAAGCGCCATTCAGGCGACAAGTCGGGAAAGTCTTGAAAAAAACCAACGGCAATACCGATCAGATACCCACCCCCTAAGTTAGCTAGTAAGGTTCCTAAAGGGAGATTGATGAGATAGTTATTTAAACCGACAGATAGAGCCCAACGTAGCCATGCACCTAGCGTAGCACCGACTCCCACTGCAAGAAAACCTAGTGCGCCCATTTTTTCATTGCCTCATCATCGGTAACGCGTGCATCAACCCAACGACTTCCCTTTGGTGTTTGTTCTTTTTTCCAAAATGGTGCTTGTGTTTTAAGGTAATCAATAATGAATTCGCAAGCAGCGAATGCTTCACCTCTATGTGCTGAGGTAACTGCAACTAATACAATTTGATCGAGAGGTTTAAGAGGACCAACGCGATGAATCACTAATGCATCAAACAAGTCCCATCGACTATGCGCTTGAGCAATGATGTCTTCTAGTGCTTTTTCAGTCATGCCAGGATAATGTTCTAACTCCATCTCAGCAATTTGCTCACCCTCATTCAAATCGCGCACCACACCAACAAAATTAACGATAGCACCAACTTTGGGTGTGTTAGCACGCAGCTGCGCAATCTCTGTCGTTAAATCAAAATCTTCTGTCTGCACTTTAACAGCCATCACATTCTCCGCATGATTTAACCACCTGTTACAGGTGGAAAAAAGGCAAGCTCACATCCTTCTGACAACAGCGTACTTTCTTCTGCCATGGTCTGATTACATGCCATGCGCACAGCACGCCCTTCTGCTAATGCTTCAGCCCAAACACCACCACGCTGCTGTAGTAAATGTCTGACTTGCCCAACTGTTTGAATATCAGAAGTCAGCGTTAAATTTTCTGCTGATGTGCCTACAGCTTCACGCAAGCTTGCGAAAAATTTTAATTGTATTTGCATCTTAATAAAGCAATTCATTAAAGGGAATAAAGCGCACAATATCACCAGGCTGAATCACCTGATTAGGTGGATTATCAACTAAGCCATCACCCCACACAGTTGATGTCAATACACCTGAACTCTGATTACTAAATAAATCAAGTCCATGTGCATCATTGAGTCGCACTCGTAAAAATTCATTTCGTCTATCCGCTTTAGGCCATGAAAAATCTGCACGCATAGAATAAGATTGAGGTGAACTGGGTTGTGCTCCTTGCAATGCATGAATGAATGGACGCACAAACAATAAGAAAGTCACAAAACTAGATACGGGATTACCTGGCAACCCTACAAAAAAAGCAGGCTCTTGTGCTGCGCGACGTACCTCACCAAATGCAAGTGGCTTGCCCGGTTTCATCGCAATCTGCCACATATTTAAACTACCTTCAGCTTCGACAGCGGGTTTGATGTGATCTTCCTCACCAACAGAAACACCGCCTGAGGTAATGATTAAATCATTACCCTGTGCAGCGTTACGTAAAGCTGCTCGAGTAGCATCTAAGGTATCAGGCACATTCCCTAAATCCGTAACCACACATCCCAATTGCTGTAGCAAGCCGCGCAACATGAATCGATTCGAGTTATAAATCGCACCTGGCTTCAAGGCTTCACCTGGCATGGTGAGTTCATCACCTGTAAAAAACACAGCCACTTTCAAACGTCTAAAGACAGGTAATTGCGCTAATCCCACTGATGCAACTAAGCCTTGTTCTTGTGCACGCAGTCTGGTTCCTGCTTGCAAAATCACGCTACCTGTTTGTATATCTTCACCTGCACGACGTATCCACTCTCCAGATTGTGGAGCATGTTCTATCGTGACATTCTCACCCGTTGCATCAGCTTTACATTGCTCTTGCATGATGACGGCATCTGCTCCAGGTGGGATAAATGCACCAGTAAATATTCTGGCAGCCGTACCCGCCTCCAAGGGCTGACCTATATGGCCAGCTGGAATGCGCTGAGAAATTCTTAATACAGCGTTACCCGATAGACAGTCAGCTGCTCTAACAGCATAGCCATCCATTTGGGTGTTATCCATAGGCGGCACATTCAGTTGCGATATCTGATCTACTGCGAGCACTCTGCCATTCGCATCTAAGGTAGAAACCAACTCACGCTCTTTGACACTACGAGCCGACTGTAAAAGAAAATCCAGCGCTTCTTGCACACTTAACATGGGCTTTTTCATATTCATATTATTCTCAGCACATGGGGTAATAAATTAAGACAGACATTGACAGCATGAACATGATCATTGATCCACATGGCTAGCAATAAATTGCTTCACTGCGGATACATCAGAATCCATCACTTCAAAGCGCTGAGGTAATGCTTCTATGTTTTGCATTCCTAGTGGACGATCTGCATCTTTACCTAATGCCTCACGTATCGTCTCATTAAATTTAGCCGGCAATGCAGTTTCAAGCACAATCATAGGAACACCAGGTTGCATATATTCGCGCGCCACTTTAATACCATCTGCTGTATGCGTATCAATCATGATTCCATAATGTTCGTACGCATAGCGAATTGTATTGAGACGATCTTGATGGGTTGATTTACCTGCTAAAAATCCATATTGATGTACGTGCTTAAATTCATCGCCATCACTTTCAGCTTTACCAGATAAATCAAAGCCACCCTGCGATTCAACTTTAGTGAATAATGCTTTTACTCGCGCGGCATCACGTCCCAATAGATCAAAAATAAAACGTTCAAAATTTGATGCCTTACTAATATCCATGCTAGGGCTACTCGTATGATAAGTCTCAGCAGACTTACGAACTCTATAGATACCAGTATTGAAAAACTCATTCAATACATCGTTCTCATTGGTCGCGACAATTAATTTATCGATGGGTAGCCCCATCATGCGCGCTATGTGACCTGCACAAATATTCCCAAAATTACCTGATGGCACAGTAAAGGAAACTTTTTCACTGTTCTGCTTGGTAGCAGCGAGATAACCACGGAAGTAATACACCACTTGGGCCACCACACGCGCCCAGTTGATCGAATTCACTGTACCAATTTTGTATTGTGATTTAAATGTCAAATCATTCGATACGGCTTTCACCATATCCTGACAATCATCGAATACACCCTTTACAGCGATATTAAAAATATTCGGGTCTTGCAGACTAAACATTTGCGCAGTTTGAAATGCACTCATCTTTAAGTGCGGCGACAGCATAAAAACGCGTATCCCCTTTTTTCCACGCATTGCATATTCAGCAGCACTACCTGTATCACCTGAGGTCGCACCAAATATATTTAACTCAGACCCATCACGTGCCAAGACATATTCAAATAAATTCCCAAGCAATTGCATGGCCATATCTTTGAATGCAAGCGTAGGACCATTCGACAAAGCTTGAAGCAATAAAGTACTGCCATGCTCGCTATGCAGTTTGCGTAACGGCGTGATCTCTTTTATAGATTCGCCTGACCTAGCATTGCAATAAACCGCTTCTGTATAGGTTTTATCAGTCAACAGCCGCAAATCTTTTTCAGGCATGTCCGTTGCAAATTTTTTCAAAATTTCAAACGCCAGATTTGCATAGGAAAGACCGCGCCATGCATCAAGCTCAGACGAACTAACCTGCGGATACTGGGCGGGCAAATACAACCCTCCATCCGGAGCTAGTCCACCAAGCAAAATTTCAGAGAATTGGGGCGTTGCCGCAAAGCCGCGTGTAGATAAATAGTGCATATAAGAAGTATCCAGCAAGGAACAAACGCAATTATAAGGCCAGCAGGCTCAACAAAGACTTTGCTAAGTAAGGACTTTTACAAGGTGCCATACCTAATTGGAATGCTTAAAGCCTAATTTGGAATGGGTATGTCTTTACATAAAGACAACCATTAATCTGCACTTGTCAATCCCATGAATTAGGTAGTTTTCGAGTTTTTCTGGGGTCAAAAATGACTTTTTTTCGTAATCCACACGCAAACAAGTCAAATGACTCCAAAATTGTTAAGAAATTCGTCTTAGTTTTTCCTAGCTTCAACTTTCTTAACGATCTCAAGAGAAACTCAGTTCCAGAATCCGGCAAGAGCTACACGCTCAAAACCAAACTACTCAATAAATGGGGTTGAGAAAAACTCAAACCCGAACACGTATTGTCTCGCTACGTTTTTGGATTTGTCACCTAATCTACTGCAGACGGGGGCAATATGATCGAACAGCAAGCAGAAATCCTTGAAGAACTGGGATTAATTGACTCAGAAGATTTTAATTCCGAAGGGTTCAACATAGGCCATGAAATAGAGGTAAATCTAGAAGAAACAACAGAACCTGTCGTAGAAAAATCCCCAGTACGTTTTTTTACCCCTCCCAAAGTAGTTGATGAAAATATTCCTCCGGCTCTAAGAAATCAAGAAGAGCTATTCAGGGAACTGATTTCAACCCATCAAAAGCGGCTATATCGATTTGTAATCAAATACATAGATCATCCAGACGATGCAGCCGACATTACCCAACAAGCCTTTGTAGAAGCTGCAAGAACAATTGCTAATTTTCGCGGCGACTCAAAACTGTCAACTTGGTTGTTCGGCATAGCAATGAATATGGTGAGAAACTATCTTAGCCGAGCGCCACACCGTGTCTATCGTTTTGAAACTGACGAATCACTCACTGGATTACCCTGTAATACACTAGATCCAAGCGATTCTTTAATACAAAAAGAACTACTAATACTTGCAGAAAAAGCCTTTTCTGACTTACCGATAGAAATGAGTGAAGTATTAGCACTAGTTGCGATAGATGAGATTTCATACCAAGATGCTGCTGACCAGCTACATATTCCATTAGGCACAGTAAGAAGCCGAGTTTCAAGAGCGCGTGCAGTAATGCGCGATCATTTTAGTCAGGCAGGTGTAGTACTACATTTTTAAAAGAAAAATTAAGATTCGTCAGATTTAAACTGAACGTTGGACGACCAAGGATAAAGTGTCATCCTTATTTTTTTGCTGCAAACGAACTATTCCATTAATTTGATTATTTTTATTCATAGCGTTATCACTAGAATTTTTATTATTAGGTAAATTAAGTAGCTGAGGAGACATTACTAACGCTGCGTTTCCTAATAGCATAGGATTATTTTCAATAACTGATAGATCTTTGTCTTTTTCTAATAAATTGTTATTTGCAATTTGAATCAAATGACTCCTAGATATATTAAGCGTATCAAGTATTTTATTTTGGATCTCATTAGCATGACCTCCTGATTGCATATAACCTTCAAGAAAATCAAACTGACTAATCAAATCATTTAAATCACTCTGCCTCAAATTGCAAGAAGTTAAATTATCTTCATTCATATTCTTCTCAATATTTTGCATAGCCAAAAGAATCTGGTTAGAATTTTTCTTGAATGCAGAATTAAGAATAATATTCTCAACATCATCAACCAAGGATTGCAAAATAGATTTTTCAGCTGCCTTACTCTCAAGATCTTTTGAAGATATATTTATAGAATCAGATGTAATAAAATTTTTATCTTCAGAGGCATCGCTGATTGAATGCGATTGCAATAGAGAATTTTCTTTTAAATTAGTTAATTCATGATTTTTTGAAGAATTTAATTCCACATGAGGTAATTTCTCAATTAATTCTGATGACTTTGGTACAGAATTAAGCTCAGTTAATTTATTAGAATTTTGTGGCAAAATAGAATTATTATCTTGCGAAAAATTCTTATTTTTAATAACTATATTTTCTTTCTCAAACACATCTAGCCATTCAGATTCTAAAGAAGATAATTTATTTTCAATAGGAAAATCACATCTTTTAGGCTCGACAGAAGATAAATTATTAGTGCTCTTATATGTGGACTTGAAATTATCATTCTTTGATTTTGAATCGTAAAGAATTTTATTATTTTCAGTTACATTTAAATGAGAATGTAAAATATTTTCACTAGAAATTTGATCAACTAAAGTATCAAAAATGGTATTTTTATTTGCATCATTTTCAACTTTGAAATAAGAATTTTTAAGATTATGTAATATTGAATCGTGATCCTCATGTATTTTATTTTTTATTTTATTAAATTTAACAGCAGTATTTTCATTAAGAATTGCCTTCATCCGTCTGCGCTTATCGTCACTTACTTTAAGTTGATACTGACGATCACGATCAGCTTTATCATCCGCTTCTTCTATAGATTTATAGTCAATACGCGATGTGATAATTGGAATCATAATAATCTTCAAACCTTATAGAATTTTATAAAACCATCTCATCAATAGCCAATTCTTTTGGCAATATTGTCATTTGCAAATTTTCACGCTTGTAATAATCGATTAACTCGTCCACCATATTTCTATTTTTATCTGATGATTTATCTGGCAAATAATAAAAGATTCTGTCGTCATCAGGAGCTTCAGCATATGCAGCAATTTGAAGAAAACCCAATTTAGTTAAAGCTCGAATTGAACGCGCATTATCACGATAAGCTGAAGTAAGTATCACATCAACACCCTGTGTGTGTGCATACTCAATGGCAAGTTTTCCAGCTTCAGTTGCATAGCC